>NZ_JABWMG010000023.1:0-55472 GCF_013366455.1 Salinivibrio sp. EAGSL
CTCGTGACCTCGACCTTGGCAAGGTCGCGCTCTACCAGCTGAGCTAATGTCGCTTATTCAATCAAGCGCTTAAAAGCGCTTAGAAAATTGGTTGCGGGAGGCGGATTTGAACCACCGACCTTCGGGTTATGAGCCCGACGAGCTACCAAACTGCTCCATCCCGCGTCCGTTTTGTACTAGCCAGAGTTCTATGGAGGCGCGTCCCGGAGTCGAACCGAGGTCCACGGATTTGCAATCCGCTGCATAGCCACTCTGCCAACGCGCCTTCGCGCTTCACCTCTCGGCTAAGTGGTTTGAATTCTACATAAGTTTTTCTGGCTGTCACGTACAAATTATCGTTTTTAGGTTTAACCGTCGATTATTTATCCAAACATCGCATTAACACCCTTTTATTGATCACAATTCGTCCGAAACATGAAGATAAACACGATGAAAGTACCGCAATAAAAAAGTCGCCGATCCGCAGATCGGCACGCGCGCCTTAAAAAGGAGATCAAACAGCAGATAACAGGCGCTCACGTTCATCTTCTTCAATCAGTTTCCAATGCCGGCCTTGTTGCGCCCCTGCCAATTTCCAAAGCAAACATAAATCAAGATCGTTACCATGCGTCACTTGCAAACGACGAAAAATCTCTTCCGGCGCCATGCTGTAAAATGTGGAAATATCTTCTACCCCCGACTTTTTCAACATCCGCTCTATCGTCAAACGCAGGTTAGGGAGATCGCGCAAACGACGGTGATGTCCCCCAGCTTTATATGCTCTATCATTCAGCGCATGATCGCGCGACGCCTTAACCAACACCGCCAGTTCAACATCGTCCTCAATAAAGAGTGCGGTCACATCATAATAATTCACAACCGCAGACGAGCTTTTCTTCACGTGAACAAACTTTTTGCACCCTTTATCAACCAACGCATCAGTTACTATGCCGCCACCACGCAGATAAAATCGCTTATCGGTGAGTAGCGCAAACATCGCATCCTGATGGAAAAACCCAGTACCACCAAACATTGAGCGCTGCTCCATCTCGCCGAAAGTGTTTAAAAAACATGTCACTTGGGTTTTTAATTGCTTTTTCATCAAGGGCTCCTCCTATTAGCAAGTGATTAATAATGGCAATAGCATTTTTGACTGATAAATTAATTATTTTGCATGTTTATTTGCGCAAAGAAGAGTGCATCAAATTGATATGAAATACTATGCATTTGATCACTCATCCCCATAAAGACCACTTTCATATTGTGGAATATGTCGCATTTATGACAGGTATTTTCATCAGCTTAAAAAAGTCTTCAATTAAGAAAGCTTTATCCATTGCACTACAGTGCGCTAAATTAGAAGTAAGCCAGTCATGAGTAGGGAGCCGGTATGTCGATACACCCTTTGCTGATTGAAACCAATCATTTATTACCAGGTGGCGTAAACACGTATATTGTGTCTGAGGCTTTCTACTTAGACGCACTCCCACAAGCAGGCGAGCCACCGCGATTACTTGTGGCCATGATAGATATGGACGAAATCAGCCCCCAGGCTCCGTCGACTCCGCGTCCTTCCACGATTTCCCCGATTGTGACACTTTGCCAAGTGGCTGATTTTAATCGCCATGATCCCCAGCAGATCGCACTGACATTACAGGGCATTGAAAGTGTCAAGGTGGAGGCTATCGAACGAGGAGAAAGGGATATTGACTTGGCACGGCATACTCCGTTGCCGATATGGCGACGTCAAACCGTTCCTGAGCCCTATCACTATCTGAGTGACAAGCTAAAACAATACTACCGTTCCAATCCTGGGTTGCATGACCATTTTCAGCTGACCCAATATGACGACATAGGTTGGGTCTGTTTACGCTGGTTAGAGCTGCTTCCCATTGAAGTTAAGCAAAAACAATTGTTACTTTCACAGCCTAACGCTTTATTCGTTGCCGAATTTATTGATAAACTATTGCGTTATCCGCTTACCGACCCTGAATAGGCGCGAGTTTGCTGTTTAAACCATCACCAAAGACGCCATCAGGCGCACTGATTCGATCAAAGGCGGTTCTATTTTGCTTTTGGCCGCATTACCATGCCGTCTGGTGACAAACACTATCGGGACTTATGGATCATCTGTCATTTTTCTGGGTCTCACCGGATCGCGATAAATATTTGCGCTCCCTCGAGACCGAATTTTATAAACGCGCTGTCGAAACCGTTCGCGTTAACCGCCTCTCTCTTCCCCCTTTACCGGACGCCATTCTGTCCATACAGCACGCCAGCAAGCAGCCTGAAACCACGATGCGAGATATTGCTAACTTGTTGATGGAAGATCCTAGCTTGTGCGGCGCGGTACTCAAAGCGGCAAATTCCGCCCTTTTTGCGCCTAGGGCAACTGGACAATGCAAAGATGTTCAAACCGCCGTTTCACGTCTAGGGGTCGACCGTGTTTTAGGTATTATTACCGCAGCGGCCATTCACCAATTGAAAAGCGATGCGACGTTTTCTCGCGACTGCAACGCGCTTTTGAAGCAAAGTGCACAGAAGTCGCGTGAATTTGCCGCGGCAATGGCGTTAGTGACCCAAACTATCAGACATTATTGTGATGAGCCGCTATCGGTCGAACCAGAAAAAGCACTGATTGTCGGTTTACTGGCCGACATCGGTTTATACAGTGTGATTGGTGAATTCCAGCGCTTTATTCATGAAGGTCACTACCTTCAATTTGATATTGCCGAGCAAGTCTTTTTTGCGCTCGCCGGCGATTGTAGCCGGTTAGTCCTGAAGCAATGGGCATTCGATCGCGATTTTATTGAAGTGGCTATCAATAACAAGCTTTACACCAAACCGCGTCCTGATATCACCTATCTTGATGTGGCAAGAATGGCGAACCACTTATTGATGTTTCGCAACCACGATGACGCGATTGAAGAGCATGAAGTAGAAATGACCGCGCCAGGCGCCGAGGCGTTATACGAACTCTCCAATCTGGATGATCGCGAGTTTTCACGTCAACTCAACCGTGTTATCGACGCCACGAGCATCTAGTAGGATGCAAACGTTTGATGCAAACGTCTCATACTAAACCCGCTGCATACTCCCTCCGCTAGCAAGTAACTAGAGTGGCTCTGATGTTGAAGGCGCAAGTCACTCTGGTCTGATTTTATTGACCTGCCTATTAACTGATTGATAACCTCGAAGTCCCTTTCTTAACACCGAGCATCATCTAATGTTTTCAGGGATGTTATTTATCTTCGCGCCACTTATCGTTGGCTACTTGATCCCACTCAAGCAGCCCCGCCATATTCATACCGTGAATACGCTGACGATGCGATTGGTCATGGTTATCCTGGTGTTAATGGGGCTTAGCCTCGCGGGCTTAGACAACCTTGGCCAACATATCTCCACCATTTTGCATTTTGCCGCCACTTTCTTCATTTGTATTGGCGCCGCTAACCTTTTAGCGCTGCCAATTCTCGATAAATGGATGCCGACACAAACGCAAGGTCACCAATATAAGCTGACGTTACGTGGCATGATGTCTGAATCTGGAAAACTGATCGGCGCGGTCGCCACAGGTTTAATCGTTGGTCTACTGTGGCAACAAGATCTCTCTTGGGTCGACGCCGCCAGTGAAGGTATTTTGTTATTGTTGCTATTACTGATTGGCATCCAGCTACGCAATAGCGGCATGACGCTAAAACAAATCATCCTCAATAAGCGTGGTTTGATGATTGCCGCACTGGTGGTGGCAACGTCTTTACCTGGGGGGTTACTGGCAGCTTGGTGGTTGGGTATTCCTTATCACCATGGTTTAGCGATGGCCTCTGGGTTTGGCTGGTATTCTTTAGCCGGCATTTTAATGGGCGATGGCTTAGGCCCTGTCTATGGTGGCGCCTCGTTTATTCTCGAGTTGGGACGCGAGCTTGTAGCGATTATGATGATTCCAATATTGATTCGTCGCTATCCACTTACCGCCATTGGCTACGGCGGCGCAACCGCGATGGACTTTACTCTGCCAATCATTCAAAGCACCGGGGGTATCCGCTGTGTGCCGACTGCCATTGTCAGCGGGTTTATTCTCAGCCTCCTGGTTCCCGTCCTTATGCTCTTTTTTCTTTCTTTAGGCGGTTAATCACCCAGCCAGTTGGATCAAAAAAGGGGTAGCACCCGGCTACCCCTTTTGCAAAATGGATAATGGTAGCGCTTATTGCGCGCGCATCCAGTTGTCCATTTCAGTTCGTAGGTTGTCTGACTTAGTACCAAAGATAGCTTGTACACCACCTGATACTTTTACAACACCCGCTGCGCCAAGCTGCTTCAACTTCGCTTCGTCAACAATGTCAGTATCCGCCACAGAGACGCGCAGACGTGTGATACATGCGTCTAAAGCAGTAATGTTGTCTTTACCACCGAAAGCTGCGACCAAGTCACCCGCTAGTTCAGAGCCTGTCGCTGTCGATACATCCGCCACGGCTTCGTCTTCACGACCTGGGGTTTTCAGGTCAAGGGCGCGAATCACCACGCGGAAGACAATGTAATACAGCACACCATAACCAAGACCAAGTAGTACCAGAGTAGTCACGTTTTCAGCACGTGGCATCTGTACGATAAAGTCAATGAAACCGTTCGAGAAGGTATGACCGTGAACCACACCCAGTGCGTTCGTCAGCACATAAGCAGCACCCGCCATGATGGCGTGAATACCGTAAAGTACCGGTGCGATGAACAGGAACGAGAACTCAATGGGTTCAGTGATACCGGTCAGGAACGACGTCAGAGCGGCCGATGCCATAATACCCATGATTTTGGCACGGTTCTCTGGCTTCGCTGAGTGAGCGATAGCAAACGCGGCGGCGGGTAGACCGAACATTTTGAACAAGTAACCACCGGCTAGCTGACCAAAGCCGTTACCTGCTTCACGCGTTACATCGTTAGCGGTCAAGAAACACGTCATGATACCGTTGACTTGCTCACCGGCGTTGTTAACACAGCTACCTGCTTCATAGAAGAAAGGCACGTTCCAGATGTGGTGCAGACCAAATGGGATCAATGCACGCTCTACCACACCGTAGATACCAAAGGCGGTAACAGGGTTTTGCTCTGCGGCCCAGTGAGAGAAGGTAGCGATCGCACCACCGATTGGCGGCCAGATCACAGACAGGATCACACCCAGAGCAATCGAAATAAAGCCGGTGATAATAGGCACAGAGCGTTTGCCGGCAAAGAAGCCGAGATAGTCTGGCAGCTGAATCGTGTAGAAGCGATTAAACGTCCACGCTGCAACACCACCCGCGAGAATACCACCAAGCACACCTGTCTTGATCGTATCTACACCCATAACGGGTGCCATCACATCTAGCGTAGCCACCATAATGCCGTAACCGACAATCGCAGATAGGCCCGATACACCGTCGTTATTGGTGAAGCCAAGTGCCACACCTACCGCGAACAGCAAGGCCATTTGACCAAACACCGAGCCACCCGCTTGTTCCATCATGTGAGAAATGATGTCTGGCATCCAGCTAAAGTTGGCCGCACCAACACCTAATAGTATACCTGCAACCGGTAGCACAGATACTGGAAGCATCAGCGCCTTACCGACTTTTTGCAGATTAGCAAAGAGGTTTTTTGACATAGTTCTTGCTCCTAACAAGGACGTTTAACAATTGTGTCTCTAAAGACAGACCTTTCGATTCCCCCCGCAAGAGGTCACACGATACAACAGGTGCCCAGAGAACAAACGATTTGTGATTATTGAACTCACCCAAACTATAAGGGGGGAATCAGTACCTTGCCTATCCGTAACGACTTTACTGATTAAAAAGTAAATATAGATCACAAACCGAACGGGTGACAAAAACAACAAAAATAAACGTAAGATAATGATTAAAAATAACTTTTTACACTGACGACGGATAAAAAGACCGCATAAAAAAACAGCGACTTAAAAACCTCAAAAGTTATTTCATGTAACGAAAAATCTCATGCACACGATAAACGTTACAATGGCCATTTTTTCTCTATTTTCCATGTAGTTATGATTAAATTGCGCCAGATCAAATTTCGAGCCGCATTCAGTGTAAAGCAACAACCTGAGGAAAAAACAACCGATTATTGACGACAGTATAGCCAGATCATCATCAAAACGACGCGCTTTATAGCGATAAAAAGCCGCGCTTTTTGTCGTTATCATTCATGGGTACATTCAGGTAGGAAAAAAGCCCGATTGAACAATCGGGCGACGTGGATTATTGCGGATTCGCACTCGAAAAAAGCGCAAAAAAGTTCCGGCTAGTGATATCACACACCGTTTCAACAGACTCACCTTTTAACATCGCCACGTATTCGGCGACCTCTTTCACGTAAGCCGGTTGGTTTTGCTTGCCACGATGCGGCACCGGAGCCAAATAAGGCGAATCCGTTTCGACCAGCAATCGTTCAAGCGGCAAACGCCGCACCACATCCTTTAGCTCCGTCGCTTTATTAAAAGTAACGATGCCAGAAATCGAAATGTAGAAGCCTAGCTCAATCGCCGCTTCTGCCATTTCATAGCTCTCTGTAAAGCAGTGTAGCACACCGCCTACACGCTCAGCGCCTTCCTCGCGCAAAATCGTCAAGGTATCCTCTCGCGCGGCACGGGTATGAATAATCAGGGGCTTATTTAGCTCGACGGCGAGACGGACATGCTGACGGAAAATCGCTTGTTGCTGCTCGGCCAGTTCCGGTTGGTAGTGATAATCCAACCCAGTTTCCCCGATCGCGACCACGCGCTCATCCGCGGCCAGGGCTTTCAGTTGCTGATAGTCAAACCCATTTTCTATATCTAAGGGGTGAACACCACACGAGGCAAAAACATGAGGATAAGGGCGGATCATGTCTAGCATCGCCGGGAAACTATCCAATGTAACGCCAACAGAGAGAAAATAATCGACACCCCTTGCCTGTGCTTTATCCAGAACATCTTCCACATTCTGGTGCAGCGAATCATAGTCCAGTTTGTCGAGATGGCAGTGAGAGTCTATTAACACGTTATTCTCCAATCGATAATAGCCATTGGCTAAGTACCAATTCGGTATTTAGCCCAGTATGCGTTTGCAGCTGACGCTGCAGTTGATGTAATTGTCGCAATTGCGTATGGACGTGCTGAGTCGCCATCACATTCGCCACCTCAGCCACCAAGGCGTGATGATGGCGATGCAAAATAGCGTGTTTTGCGCCTTGTCGCCATTTGAGCACATCAAGTAGAAAGTGGCTCAGCCAGTCCAGTGAGGCGGGATAGTGTGCGACCAACACCTCTGACGTGTCAAATAAGCCAGTACGGCTTTTTACGTAGGTCGCGAAGCCATTGATCACCGCATGATGATGTTCGAGTCCTCCAGATTCAACAAAATCACGTGCTGCCAATGGCGCACCGCGGTAAAGCGTGACCGCATGATCAGGAACCGTGCGCTTCAACGCTTGCTCAATCCAATGCTTCGCGGTTTCGTTATCCGGCTGTGGCGCTTTCCAGACGCTGCATCGACTGATAATCGTCGCTAACAAGCTATCAAGTGACGCGGTTAGCAACACGAAGTAACATCCTTCTGGCGGCTCCTCTAATGATTTTAATAGTGCGTTAGCCGCGGCCTCACCGAGGTTTTCAACGCGCTCAATCACGATAAAACGGGCACCGCCTAGCTGTGACGTTTCCATCGCTTGACGTTGCACCTTACGCACCGCATCAATACCTATCTGCTTACCAGGTTTTTCAGGCATCAACCAGTGCATATCAGGGTGATTACCGGCATCAAATAACTGGCAACTATGACAACACCCACATGCTTGGTCGGCCTGCTGCTTGCACAAACGCACCTTGGCCAAATGACTGGCCATTGCGCGCCGACCGCTTCCCGGAGGGGCAGCCAGTAATACGGCATGCGGAAAGCGTGCGGTCACTAACAGTTGCTGCCAGTGCGTCCATACCGTATTAAACCAAGGAAACACGTGCGGGGCGGGATGGTGCGCGACGACTGACTCACTCATAACGTTTTAAGTTGCTTAAGCCACGTCGATAACGCCGTTTTAATGCTGGCGGTCACCACCTCAAGCGGTTGACTGGCATCGATAATCACCACACTCGGATCCTGGTGCGCTAACGCCAAATAACGCGCGCGAGTGCGCTCAAAAAAGTCGATCTGCATTTGCTCAATCCGATCGAGCTCACCGCGTCCACGGGCACGCGCCAACCCCATTTCAGGATCAATATCCATATATAGCGTCAAGGCGGGAGCAAAGTCACCGAGGACAGTCGCTTTTAAGCTTTCCATTAGTGCAGTATCCATCCCGCGTCCACCGCCTTGATACGCTTGAGAAGACATATCATGACGATCACCAATCACCCACTGCCCTTTTGCTAACGCTGGTTTGATCACGTTTTCAACCAGTTGAACACGAGCCGCGTATAACATTAATAACTCGGCTTTATCTGTTAAAGGCTCCTCAGGATGCCCTTGTTTTACCAAGGTTCGTAACTGCTCCGCAAGTGGCGTCCCACCTGGCTCACGCGTAGTGACCACATCATGAATGCCGGCATCGTGGAGTACCTGCTTTACTTGACTAATGGCGGTACTCTTACCCGCCCCTTCAAGGCCTTCTACGACGATAAAATGATTGTTCATTGATTTCTCAACACTTTTAGGTAATCACGCACGGCTCGATTGTGTTCGGCCAATGTCGTGGAAAATTGATGGCCCCCTTTGCCTGTCGCGACAAAGTAGTAATAGTCAGTATGTGCCGGTTGCGCAGCAGCCATGATCGACGCTTTACCTGGCATCGCAATGGGCGTGGGCGGCAATCCATTAATCACATAGGTATTATAGGGTGTCGGCGTACGCAAATCGCGCTTACGGATATTGCCATCATATTGCTCTCCCATGCCGTAAATGACCGTGGGGTCCGTTTGCAAGCGCATGCCTTTGCGCAACCGGTTAACAAATACAGAGGCCACGTTTTCACGCTCACTGGCAACGGCTGTCTCTTTTTCGATGATAGAGGCTAAGATCAACAACTCATAGGGCGTTTTAATAGGCAAGTCGTCGGCACGGTGTTGCCATGCTTTCTCGAGTGTGGCCTCCATGGCGCGCACGGCACGCTGTAACAGGTCAATATCCGTATCATTCACGTCGTACGTATAGGTTTCAGGCAGTAACAGTCCTTCTAACTGATCACGTGATACCCCGAGCTGTTCGGCAATGACCGCTTCACTGACACCCTCTAATGTATGATCTAAGTGCGGTGCTGATTGCAGCTGCGCACGCCACTGTGCGAACGTGCTCCCTTCGACAAAAGTGATTGATGCCTGATACTGCTGTCCCGATCGGAGGGTGGTGAACGCTTGCGCGAGCGTTTGCCCAGGTTGAAATTGAAATGTCCCCGCTTGAACGCGGGTTAACTCAGGATACAGATGAGGAGCAAACTTGGCCCAGAGACTTGATGCCACCCAACCTTTGGCTTCAAATTGCCTTATAACGCGTTGATAGTGCGCACCAGCCGGCACAGTGAATAATTGAGGAGATTGAATCGATAAGGGCGTCGCAACGAATGCTTTCGTCTGCCATATTACCACTGCGGCGGCCAGCACAACCAACGCCATTATCGCGCTGATCCCCCCTAAAAGTCGCTTTTTTAGCACGCGTTTAACCTCTGTTGTAACACCCGAGTCAGGGTATGTGTGTTAAATGGTGTGTCGTTGATTGCCGTGACCGGCACCACTTTCATTAAGGTGTTGCAGATAAAGACTTCATCGGCCTGGTAAAGCGCCGTCTCATCGGTGCTCACCGTATGGCATTGAACATCCCCGACGCCCTCTAGCACAGCCATCACTTTATCGCGCATCAAACCAGCCACACCGGCATACTGTAACGCCGGCGTATAAACCACTGGGCCACTGCGCCAAAAAATATTGGCAGCTGAGGTTTCCACTACATGGCCAAACATATCGCTTACCACCAGGTCATCGGCTGTGGTGTCGGCGAGTGCCTGTTTGAGTAACACTTGCTCGAGCCGATTTAAGTGCTTTAACCCCGCCAACGGTGAGGCGCCCAATTGAATGGACGTGGTTGCCAGCGAGATCCCCTGTTGCTGCCATTGGTGGTAATGGGAGGGAAAAGGATGCAGACTAACGATAACCGTCGGTGCCGTGCACCCTTGGGGGCTATAGCCACGCCCACCTTGACCACGGGTGATGATCACTTTCAGAACCTGCTCACCTTGAGCCTGTTGACAGGCCAAATCAAGGGTGTGCGCTAATAGGGGCCAGTCAACGTCTGCAATGGCTAAACGCTGACAGGTATCCTGGAGGCGAAGAAGATGTGCATCGCGATCGAGCAACACCTTGGAATACACATGACCTGTGGTAAAACAACCATCGCCAAATTGTAAGCCCCGATCGGACACCGCTATCTCAGTGCTAAACTGTCCATTAACCCAGTGCATGATTCCTTGCCACCTCACCAATAAAAACGGCCCGACAAATCGGACCGTTATTATATCAAAATCTCTCAATCAAAATCTCTCATCACGTAGCGCTCACTGCGCGTGTCATTAGATTTTTTTGAAGATCAAAGAGCCGTTGGTGCCACCAAAGCCGAATGAGTTACACAGCGCATAATCCATTTTACATCACGCGCATGATGTGGCACATAATCGAGATCGCACCCTTCATCAGCATTATCAAGGTTAATCGTCGGCGGTACAATTTGGTCAATCAATGACATCGCGGTAATGATCGACTCCACCGAGCCTGCCGCGCCAAGAAGGTGTCCTGTCATTGATTTGGTCGAAGACACCAAAACGCTATCCGCGGCTGCCCCCATCGCACGGCGCACGGCCTTACTCTCGGCGACATCACCCGCCGGGGTTGAGGTGCCATGGGCATTGATGTAGCCAATTTGCTCAGGCGTGATGCCTGCATCACGAATGGCAGCTTCCATCGCAAGTGCAGCGCCAGAGCCGTCTTCACTGGGTGATGTCATATGATACGCATCACCACTCATACCAAAGCCGACGAGCTCACAATAAATCGTCGCCCCGCGAGCTTTAGCGTGTTCATATTCTTCAAGCACCATCACACCGGCACCGTCGCCAAGGACAAAACCATCACGATCTTTATCCCAAGGACGCGAGGCCGCTTGAGGATCATCGTTGCGGGTCGACAGTGCTTTCGCTGCAGCAAAACCACCGATACCCAGCTCTGTCGAGGCTTTTTCGGCGCCGCCTGCCACCATGGCATCGGCATCACCAAACGCAATCATACGCGCCGCATGGCCAATATTGTGTAGGCCGGTGGTACACGCGGTTGAAATCGAGATATTTGGACCGCGCATGCCATAGTTAATCGACACGTGACCGGCAATCATATTGACGATGGTTGATGGCACAAAGAAAGGGCTAATTTTACGTGGACCCTTCTCCACAAATGCACGGTGGTTCTGTTCAATTAAACCAAGGCCACCAATGCCCGATCCGATCGCAACACCAATACGGTGCGCATTGTGGTCGTCAACTTGCAGTCCGGAGTCTTGAATGGCTTGAACACTGGCCGCGATGCCGTATTGAATGAACAAGTCCATTTTTCGTGCATCTTTTTTCGACATGTAGTCTTCACAGTTGAAGTCTTTAACCATGCCGGCAAATTGAGTAGCAAAGGCGCTGGCATCAAAATGCTCAATGGCGGAGATACCGCTTTGCCCGGCTAGCAGAGCTTTCCATGAGGACTCAACTGAGTTACCGACGGGTGATAACATACCCATGCCAGTCACAACAACACGACGCTTAGACACGATGATATTCTCCGGAGAATATTAATTTGGATTGTAGAGTAGAGTAAAAAAAAACACAGGCGGTCAAGGAGACCGCCTGGTAGGATTCTGAGATTACGCTGAAGCGCCGACTACGTAGTCGATAGCGGCTTGTACAGTCGTGATCTTTTCTGCTTCTTCATCTGGAATCTCTGTATCGAATTCCTCTTCAAGAGCCATTACCAGCTCAACGGTATCCAGAGAGTCCGCGCCCAAGTCGTCTACAAATGAAGCTTCGTTTTTCACTTCTGCTTCGTCGACACCTAGTTGCTCAATGATGATTTTCTTTACGCGTTCTTCGATGTTGCTCATATTAATACTAGTCCTTACAAGATTCGCAGATGCGATATGTGCTGTAGTTTATTCATTAATGTGGAAGTTGCAAGACCTCCACGGCTGGTCAAACCACGATTTGGGGACAAATCAATCGGAGTTTGACGTGTGTCATTCCAGATTGCAACGGTCTCGATCAAATCATGTACATGCCGCCGTTAACGTGCAAGGTTTCGCCTGTCATGTATGCGGCATCGTCTGATGCTAAAAAAGCGACCGTCGCAGCAATCTCTTTAGGATCGCCTAAACGTCCCGCGGGCACTTGTGCCAAGGTTGCTGCACGCTGATCGTCACTGAGGGCCTTCGTCATATCGGTTTCGATAAACCCAGGCGCAACGGTGTTAACGGTAATGCCACGCGCAGCCACTTCACGTGCCATGGATTTGGTAAAACCAATGACACCTGCTTTTGCCGCAGCATAGTTGGCTTGTCCCGCATTCCCCATCACACCGACGACAGAGCCGATATTGATGATTCGGCCGCAGCGTTTTTTCATCATCGCACGCAAGACTGCCTTTGATAAACGGAAAATCGACGTCAAGTTGGTATCGATGATATCTTGCCACTCGTCGTCTTTCATACGCATCAATAGGTTATCACGAGTGATACCCGCGTTGTTAACCAGAATATCAACATCACCAAATTCTTTTTTGATCGTGGCTAAAACGTCCGCCACTGAATCCGATGATGTGACATTCAGGGCCAACCCTTTACCGTTTTCACCGAGGTAGTCGCTGATCGCTGCGGCACCGTTTTCACTGGTTGCCGTCCCGATCACTGTTGCACCGCGCTCAGCCAAAAGCTCTGCCGTTGCTCGGCCAATACCTCGGCTCGCACCTGTCACCAGTGCTACTTTTCCATCTAGTTTCATTCGGTTACCCTTTAATTGATTCTGCCGACATCGGCCGGCAGTCACAGAATACTATGACCGCACAGTCACACTTAGGCTGTTGCTGCCGCCAAGCTGGCGCTATCGTTAACAGCCGCACTGCTCAATGATTTGTTGATGCGTTTGGTCAATCCCGTTAGGACTTTACCTGGCCCAAACTCGAGCAGCTGCTCGACGTCTTCAGTCGCCATACGCTCAACGGTTTCCGTCCAGCGCACTGGACTATGCAACTGGCGCACCAGTGCTTCTTTAATGGCGGCTGGGTCCGTTGGTGTCGCCACGTCGGCATTATTGATCACAGGAATGACAGGCACATTAAACGTGACAGATTCAAGTGCTTGCGCTAACTTTTCAGCAGCAGGTTTCATCAATGCACAGTGTGACGGCACGGATACCGGCAATGGTAGCGCCCGCTTAGCGCCCGCTTCTTTGCACAGTGTATTGGCGCGTTCAACAGCGTCTTTATTCCCAGCAATCACGACTTGACCGGGCGAGTTGAAGTTAACCGGCGAAACAACCTGATCTTGAGCGGCTTGTTCGCACGCCGTTGCGATAGCGTCATTGTCGAGACCAATAATCGCTGACATCGCACCGACGCCTGCAGGGACGGCTTCTTGCATCAATTGGCCACGTAACTCGACAAGCTTGATGGCTTCTTTAAAGTCCAATACCCCTGCACAGACCAAAGCTGAGTACTCACCCAAGCTATGACCCGCGAGTACCGAAGGCGTTACACCACCTTGCGATTGCCAGACCCGCCAAATCGACACTGACGCCGCCAACAAAGCAGGCTGAGTGCGATGGGTTTCATTCAAATCTGCCTCAGGACCTTGTTGAACCAACGCCCACAGATCATAGCCAAGCACCTCAGAGGCCTCTGCAAACGTCTGCTGAACCACACCATATTGTTCAGCTAACTCACCGAGCATACCCACGGCTTGCGAGCCTTGGCCCGGAAATACGATCGCTGTTTGAGTCATATTCGTTTCCTATTAGTTTAGAACCTGACCAGTGCAGAACCCCATGCAAAACCGCCACCAAATGCTTCGAGCAATACCGTTTGACCACGTTGAATGCGTCCATCACGCACCGCTTCATCAAACGCAGTCGGTACAGAAGCCGCTGATGTGTTGCCATGACGGTCTAGGGTCAACACCACTTGATCCATCGACATCGCGAGTTTTTTCGCGGTCGCTTTAATAATTCGGTAGTTCGCCTGATGAGGAACTAACCAATCAATGTCTGATTTTTCGATTTGGTTCGCCTGAAGGGTTTCCGTGACAATATTCGCCAGCTGCGTTACCGCCACTTTGAACACTTCATTGCCGGCCATATAGAGCCAGGCTTCATCCGATACATGGGATTGGCCCGATCGGGATACTTCAGTTTCAAAAGCTCACCAAATTTTCCATCCGCTTTTAAATGGGTGGACAAAATACCATCTTGCTCATCGGCCGAAAGCACGACGGCTCCCGCACCATCGCCAAACAAAATAACGGTAGACCGATCCGCGGGATCGCAGGTGTGCGAGAGGCGATCGGCACCAATCACGAGGGCATGTTTTGCCAGCCCATTTTTAACGTACTGATCGGCCACACTCAACGCATACACAAAACCAGAGCATGCAGCGGCAATATCAAACGCTGGACAACCTTGTATCCCCAACATCGCTTGCACATCACAGGCCGCGGCTGGAAACGCACGTTCACCACTGGTCGTGGCAACAATAATGAGATCGATATCATGTTTGTCGATGGCGGCCATTTCAATCGCCTGTACGCCGGCTTGATAAGCCATTGAGGCAACGGTGTCTGTCGGTGCAGCAATGCGACGTTCTTTGATCCCCGTACGAGTCACAATCCACTCGTCGCTGGTGTCTACCATCTGTTCAAGGTCAGCATTGGTGCGAACCTGTTCAGGCAAATAGCTGCCTGTGCCCAAAATCTTACTATACATGAAGACTACTAATGCCTCTCGAGAAGAACTGCCTCTAAACGGTCACTTATCTTAGTTGGGATTTGCCGTTCGACCTCGTGCACCGCTTCAAAAATAGCGTTTTCGTAAGCGGCGATATCTGCGCGTCCGTGGCTTTTTACAACGATGCTGCGCAATCCTAGCAAACTTGCGCCGTTGTACTGGTCGGGTTTCAGCTGTTGGAGTTGATTTAAAAGCTCAGAAAATAGCCATTTCGCGATCCAGCGCTTGATAGGATGAGGATTAAGGTGCGCTTTAACCTTATCAGTGATCAAACGGGCGACGCCTTCGCTGGTTTTTAATGCGACATTGCCAACAAAACCATCACAGACAATCACATCCGTTTCACCGGTGTAAATCTGGTCGCCTTCGACATAACCCGTGTAATGCACCGATGGGCTATGCAAAAGCAAGTCAGCACAACGACGCACCCAGTCATTCCCTTTGATCGCCTCTTCACCGATATTTAATAAGCCAACCCTTGGCGTACGGCCAAGCTCTGCTTCAGCTAACACCGCCCCCATCACCGCAAACTGGAAGAGCGTATCCGCGTCACAGGCCACATTCGCCCCTAAATCAAGTAACCATTTACGTTGATAATTGGCACCGGGCAGCGCAGTGACTAGCGCCGGTCGGTCGATACCGGGTAATAATTTCAGAAGGTATTTGGACAACGCCATCAAAGCGCCGGTATTGCCGGCACTGACACACGCATCCGCATCACCACTGGCGACGCATTCAAGCGCGACACGCATGGAGGTCTCGGCGCTACGTCGCAATGCGGTAGACGGGCGCATATCATTAGGGATTACGTCCGGGGCATGGACGATCGATAGTCGGGGATGATGCTGGGCATTAAGTTGACGAAGCGACGCTTGGATGCGAGATTCATCGCCCACTAGCATCACTTTTAGGTCCGCAAAACGCGACAATGCCTGCACGGAGGCAGGCACTGTGACTTGGGGACCAAAATCCCCGCCCATCGCATCGAGTGCAATGGTTAGCCTAGTCAAGGGTCAACCTTACTTGTTGATAACCTTGCGGCCACGGTAGAAACCGTCTGCAGTCACATTGTGACGCAGGTGAGTTTCACCGCTGGTTTTGTCTACAGATACAGCTTGAGTACCCAGTGCATCGTGTGAACGACGCATACCACGCTTAGAACGGGTTTTACGGTTCTTTTGTACGGCCATTGACCCTACTCCTCGTTACTTTGCTTTAAGTTTTTTAGTGCGGCAAACGGATTTGGACGCTCATCAGCAAGTGGGATTTCCCCGAACACCATGTTGTCCGTACTGACTTTGCAGTCTGTATCTTCGTGCATGGCGACTTGTGGCAAGGCCACAATCAACTCGTCTTCGACCAATTGAATCAGATCAATCTCACCGTTTTCGTCGACTAATGCCGGCTCATAAGCATCCGGTAAATTGCCCACCTGGTCTTCATTGAAAACCGGGCTATAAACGAATTCAGTTTCATAGCGATACGAGAACGGCCCCCAACAACGTTGGCACTCAAGACTCACTGAAACGGCTGCTCGACCCGTTACAATTTTCAAGCCTTGGGCATCAATGTCGAATGAAAGCATGACCTCTGCATCACTATCGATGCTTTGGGTTGCCTCACCGAGGCGCAACAATCGCGACTTGTCTACAATACCATCGTAGTCGAGTTGCTTTTGGGCGCAACGGAACGGATCAACCGTCAGCGGTAGCTTTACCTTCTGCATAGGGCGCGAATATTAGCCTCCAAATGCGCTGGAGTCAAAGAAAATGTTACCTACGCGTCGCTGTTTAGGCTCGATAGCCACTCGGCCGGTTTGCCGACATCGCGCAAGTTATCTTTTCAGGTTAGACTGAGTGCGAACAATTAACAAAAATCGATCACGCGCGAGTCGTTTAGACACACTGGCGCGCTTAAAAAAGGAACGGTCATGCATACCACACAACCGCCAAAAATTGTGCTGGCATCAAGCTCCCCCTACCGCCAGGCCCTCTTAAAAAAGTTCGCCCTCCCCTTTTCGACTTTTTCACCTGCCATTGACGAAAGTCGACTCGAGAACGAACGCGCCACTGACTTAGTGGAACGGCTCGCATTCGAAAAAGCGATGGCCGGGATGCCGCTGTTCGATAACGCCATCATTATAGGCTCTGACCAAGTGTGTGTGATTGACGAGGAAGTCTTAGGCAAGCCGCATGAGCGAGACGTTGCTATTGAGCAGTTAAAGCGCGCCAGCGGCAAGAAAGTGACCTTTTACACGGGGCTGGCGGTGATTAATAGTGAAACCGGTGAGCATCAATCGGACGTTGAACCTTTTCATGTCGATTTCCGTGAGCTCACCGAGCAGGAGATTGTCCGCTACATCGATATCGAGCAACCGCTAGATTGCGCGGGGAGCTTTAAATGCGAAGGCTTAGGGATTGCTCTCTTTAACGCCATGCATGGCCGCGATCCCAATACATTAGTGGGGCTGCCACTGATTCGGCTACGCGAGATGTTAGAGAAAGAAGGGATCAGGGTTATCTAACCGGCGCGTGATCTATCAATGCGGTGAGGCTGTCCAATACAGCAACGGGACCAAAGGTCGTTAGGCTAGCGTGATCTTCAACGCCCCAGGTAACAGCCAACCGTGCCATATCCGCATTGACGGCTAACTGCATGTCATGGCCCGTATCACCGATCATAATCGCTTTCTCGCGCGCGATACCTGTTTGCGCTAACACTTCGTCTAGCATTTGTGGGTCAGGTTTAGATGCCGTTTCATCCGCGCAACGCGTCGCAACAAATAAATCCTGCGTGCCTGTCTCTGCCATAGCCCGATCTAAGCCTGCTCGTGATTTTCCGGTAGCAACCGCTAATTGAAAGCCTTGTGCTTTTAATGCCACTAATGTGTCTTTGACGCCAGGAAAAAGCTGGCACGGTGTCGGATTGTCGTGGACAAATTGCTGACGATAATGCGCAATCCAGCTCGGATACCAAGCCGGATCAGCGTCGGGATAGAGCAATTGATAGCCCTTTTCCAAACTTAAACCGATCATGGCTTGCAAGCGTTCAGGCGGTAACACCGGCAACTGGCCGGTTAAACGTGCTGCCCTATCAAGGCTAGACACAATCCGCCCAATGGAATCCATCACCGTACCGTCCCAATCAAAAATCAGTAACGAATAAGAGGCAATGGCAGGATGCGGCCGGCTGTTGGCTGAGGTTAGGGCCAACTCACTCTCAGCGGCGCGTGTTGGTTCAATCGTCATCTCTACCTCGTTCTGAACACTCACTGTTGCAAGACGCAGCGACAAAACACTGCGTATTTACAATCTAGGAATATGGAAAAATTAGGCGGTTTTGGCTCTCAGCCCCTCAAGGGCGCGCTCGAGCTTGGGCTCCATCGGCGCACTCAGCGTCATGGTCTCGTCACTACCCGGGTGCACAAACCGGATAGTCGCCGCGTGAAGAAACAAGCGATCCAGCCCAACTGACTTGGTATAAGCATCAAAGCGTGGGTCACCATAGCGGTCATCCCATGCTAAAGGGTGCCCGGTGTACTGCGCATGTACTCGTATTTGATGCGTTCTCCCCGTCACAGGACTGGCTTGCACCAGCGTGGCTTCAGCAAAGCTCTCAATGACCTTAAACCGCGTTTCAGACGGTTTTCCTTTCGGGTTTACGCGCACGATGCTGTTCACCTCATTTTTTAATAGCGGTGCAGTCACTTTGCGCTGTTTCGTTGGCCACTTTCCCATTACCAATGCGTAATAATCTTTTCGCACGGTTTTTTCCCGGAACTGTGCTTGTAAGTGTCGCAGTGCCGAGCGTTTTTTCGCAATCAATAAAATCCCTGAGGTGTCACGGTCGATTCGATGAACCAGCTCTAAAAAACGCGCCTTAGGCCGCAATGCGCGCATCGCCTCGATGGCACCGAATTGTAA
Organism: Salinivibrio sp. EAGSL; assembly: GCF_013366455.1. Classification (NCBI taxonomy): domain Bacteria; kingdom Pseudomonadati; phylum Pseudomonadota; class Gammaproteobacteria; order Vibrionales; family Vibrionaceae; genus Salinivibrio; species Salinivibrio sp. EAGSL. The sequence continues at coordinate 18,939 of NZ_JABWMG010000023.1, forward strand.
TCCACTGCCTCCATGCACCGCCGTTCCTGAGGGCTTATTGAGGACCAACAAATGATCGTCTTCATGCAAAATACAATGTTCAAGCGCCGCCACTTTATCTAACTTGGTGCTGGGTGCTGCTTTTTCTTCTTTGTCGGGAAGACGAATAGGCGGCACACGCACCACATCTCCCGGCTGGAGTTTATACTCTGGTTTTATCCGTTTTTTATTCACTCGCACTTCGCCTTTACGAAGTACGCGATAAATCATACTTTTCGGGACATTTTTCAGCTGATTTCGCAAAAAATTGTCAATACGCTGGCCGGCGATATCATCATCGATGTCGATAAATCGCACTTGGGATTTTTGTTCTGTCATAACCTATGATTCTACCTCTAAGTGCGCTGATATGCACCTGCTGAGCGTGCTAAAGCCGCCGAGTGACCACTGATTCACAAGGCGGTCTCCTCGTAGACCCCGCCTCCCCACCCGGATAACTGTGCAAAAAAACGCCATATTCACTGGGTTTTTCTATCAAGGCAACATAAGCCAATAAAGCCGATTGCTGGACTTTAGTCTCCCTGCTATAGTTGCGACGTTAGTCAGAAAAGCAAACGCTTAGCTGACACACGGTTTATCGCCTGTTACCGAGGTATCTTGGTTAGCAAACGTGTAACGCGCGTAGTGTAAAAACAAGCGTGGTACCGTTGCGAATCGAACAGTCGATAACCGTTACGCGGTTCATTCCGCAATAGCACCATAATTCCGAATGCTTTTAAGGCATTACGCAGCAAATGGCGTAAGACGTAAACCCAAAGCACCCGTTAGTGTGTTGACACGAGGCTGTGAGTCAGTGTCAGAGCTCTCCGCCATCGGTAAAAACGGCGGACGCCAACTGTGTAATCCGGTGAGCCATAAAAACCGTTGCAGCTGGCCGATTAAAACTTGCCCGAGCGCACCCCTGATTTTCTCCAGCCGGGAGGCTGCATCATATCAGACTTGGGGTCAGGCAGCATTGACGACTGCTCTCGTCATCAACCGCTAATAACAACGATAAATAAATGAGAAAAATCAGATGAAAAGAATGTTGATTAACGCAACTCAGAAAGAAGAGTTGCGCGTCGCATTGGTTGACGGTCAACGGTTGTACGATCTCGATATCGAAAGCCCTGGCCATGAATCGAAAAAAGCTAACATTTATAAAGGACGCATCACCCGTATTGAACCTAGCCTGGAAGCGGCATTTGTTGATTACGGCGCAGACAGACACGGTTTCCTCCCGCTCAAAGAGATCGCCCGCGAATACTTCCCTTCCGGCTACAGCTATCAAGGCCGTCCCAACATCAAAGATGTGCTGAAAGAAGGCCAGGAAGTGATTGTCCAAGTGGACAAAGAAGAACGCGGTAATAAAGGCGCGGCACTGACCACTTTTGTGTCTTTAGCCGGCAGTTATCTGGTTCTAATGCCGAACAACCCACGTGCAGGTGGTATCTCTCGCCGCATTGAAGGCGAAGAACGCAGCCAGCTAAAAGAAGCCATGTCCGGTCTCGAATTGCCACAAGGCATGGGGCTGATTGTCCGTACTGCAGGGGTTGGCAAGTCGGCGGAAGAGCTTGAGTGGGATTTAAAGGTCCTTCTCAACCATTGGCAAGCTGTAAAAGAAGCGGCAGCAGCCAATCCGGCACCTTTCCTTATCCATCAAGAAAGCAACGTGATTGCACGAGCGATCCGTGACTACTTACGCCGTGACATTGGCGAGATCTTGATCGACAGCGAAAAAGTCTTCAAACGGGCACAAGAGCACATCAAACTGGTTCGCCCCGACTTTGTTAGCCGGATTAAGTTTTATGATGGCGAAGTCCCACTCTTTAGCCATTATCAAATCGAAAGCCAGATCGAATCGGCCTTCCAACGTGAAGTTCGGTTGCCTTCCGGTGGCTCAATTGTCATTGATCCGACCGAAGCACTCACCTCCATCGATATCAACTCAGCCCGTGCAACCAAAGGCAGTGATATCGAAGAAACGGCGCGCCAGACTAACATTGAAGCAGCAGAAGAAATTGCCCGTCAATTGCGCCTGCGTGACTTGGGTGGCCTGGTAGTGATCGACTTTATCGACATGACCCCAGTACGCCATCAACGCGAAGTCGAAAACATGCTGCGCGATTCGGTACGTATGGACCGTGCACGGGTACAAATCGGGCGCATCTCACGCTTTGGCTTGTTAGAAATGTCGCGTCAGCGCTTAAGTCCTTCATTGGCGGAAGCCAGTCACCATATTTGCCCACGCTGTAAGGGCACCGGTGTCATTCGTGATAACGAATCACTGTCTCTCTCCATCCTTCGCTTGATGGAAGAAGAGGCCATGAAAGAAAACACCGCACAAGTACTCGGCATTGTTCCTGTCCCTGTCGCCTCTTATCTGCTCAACGAAAAACGCCGTTCGGTCCAACACATTGAGAAATACCACAATGTGAAAGTGGTGGTGGTGCCTAACGACGAGATGCAGACCCCACACTTTGATGTGGTCCGTGTGCGCGGCGGCGAAGAAATGACTGATTTGTCTTATCAATTACCGAGCCAAATCGACGCATTGAAAGAAGCAGAAGCGCGCGAAGAACCGCAACAGGCACGTCCAGCGAAAAAACGTGAAGAGCCTGTCCTCCAAGGCTTTGCCGCACCGGCGACACCGGCACCAAGCGCGCCGACTAAAGCCGCGTCAGCGGAGGCATCCGCCAAAGCGCCAACTCCAGGCTTATTCGCAAAAGTGGGTCAGTTTATTGCTGGGCTATTCAGTGCACCTGCCAGTGACGATACGGCTGGCCAAACCACACAAAAAGCGGCACAACCTGAAGCATCCAGTCAGGAACAAGGTCAGAAATCATCACGCGACCAACAAAACCGCCGCAATCACTCGCGTGGAAACCAGTCTCGTGGTAGCCAATCTCGCGGTCACAGTAAGCCAGAAGCGCAAGACGAACAGAGCGACAACGGCAACGATCGCGGTCGTAACAATAAGCAACGTCGTCAGAATAAATCGCAAGACGAGCGTCGCGATAACAATCGTAAAGGCAAGAAGCCTCGCAACGACAACCGTAACGACTCCGCGAAAAAGCCGGCAGAGCAAGCCTCTTCGGTTGAACCAAAAGACGACAGCAAAACGGCTAAACCGCAAGCTGAGAAAGCGGATAACAAAGGTCAAAAGCAAAACGATCAGAAAGCGGAGAAAACCGAACAGGTTAAACAGCGCCGCCAGCGTCGTAAGCTCAACCGTAGTGTGCGGATTAACAAAGACGTTGCCGAGACAAACGCACCAGTAGAGACTCCATCCGAGCAAGGCAAAGACTTGCAACAAGTTGGCGCCGAAGTGGCACAACAAGCGAAACAGCAACCGGAAAATGGCAAAAAAGAAGGCCAGCAAGATAAGCGTCGTAATCGTCGCTCACCACGCCACCTTCGTGCCAGTGGTCAGCGTCGCCGTCGCCGTCCAATGGTGAAAAGCCCAATGCCGCTTACTACCGGCATGGCCTCACCAGAAATGGCAATGGGTAAAGTGTGGTCAGCCGAGCAACCGGTCAAGGTGAGGCAAGATCGTCGTCGCCAAGACAAGCGTCAAACCGACCAACCGATTGTGAGTGGTGTTGCACGTCCTGAAATGGCGATGGGTAAAGTCATTGTCATGCGAAGCAAACCAGCGGATGTCACACCTGTCTCTGCTCAACCTACGGCACCTGTGAGCACACCGGCGCCTGAACAGAAGCCAGTACAACCGATGCAAACGCCTGAGGTGGAAGCCACACCGCAAGTGGCCGTGTCACCCGCACCGGCCACCACACCGGAGCATGATCCGAACGTCGATTTAGTGACTGAGAAAGTGATTGAGCGTGAGGTGGCAATCAATGCACCGACCGCGACCATTCAATACCGCCGTGCAACATCGCCAATGATGAAGGCGCCGGCACCGAATGAGACCATCGAACACCGTCCTGTGGCCATTGCCGCGTTTAACGCGCCAAACACTGACGCCAAAGCGGCGGGTAGCGCCAGCGCGCGTGCATCCGCGTATGCGCCTGCGACTAAACCCCAACACTAATCGCGACGCTTAACGGCATTCTTTAAAGGCCTCGGCATATGCTGAGGCCTTTCTTTATCCCCCATCCCACCGACGCAATACCCGCCCATCTTCTTCCCTAACTTGCAGTGATACATAGAAAAGTGCGTCAATCCACACGCTTCTACTGATACTTCCTTGTCAAAGCGAAAAAACGCAGTAACGTCGTAATAGGATGAGTTCCCAAAACTCGACGAGTGAACTCACTATTTTTATAAAAGTGCTGTAGGGAAAATGCTGTTTATCATGAAGAAGTTTTTCGCTATATATCCATTTAAACGCCTTCATCACACGCTGATGCTGGCGTTCTTGTTACTAAGCCTTCTTCCTCTCACCTTGGTGGCTTTGTTTTTTTTAAATAGCTACAGCCAGGATCTGCAAAAGCAAAGTACCGCGCACCTGTTATCGGTTCGCGATAGCAAGCAACAACAAATCAATGACTACTTAGATGCCCAAGAGGCCGAAGTGCTGGGCTTTGTCGCGTCTGAGCTTGCCTATGCCAGCGGCGGCCATTTTTATGGTTTGATTGATGCGTTTCGTCGCTTGCGCCCTGACATTGAACAAGCACGTCAATACGCCCAACGTCGCTATCTTCCTGAGTCTGGCAACAAAATGAAAACGCCAGTGGATAAAGACGATCCCAATTATTCAGCCACGGAGCGTTACCGGCTGCTCCACCAACGCTACCATCGTGCGTACCAAGCCTTACTCGCGCGCGCTGATTTCGATGATGTTTTACTGGTCGATAAGCAAGGCAACGTCACCTACTCTGTGAAAAAACACGCCAACTACGGCACCAATTTAATTACAGGCCCGTTCCGAGATACCGCGCTGGGGCACACCTTTTCAACGCTGACACAGCGCAGCCAAAAGATACAAGGCAAGCTTGACCCAACCCCACACGTTGTCATTTCAGATTTCTCAGCCGAACAAGACGGCCCCTCTGTTGCTTGGTTAGGTGCGCCGATTATCCAACAAGGCTACCTGCACAGCTACGCCCTATTTAGGCTGCCTAATCAGGCTCTTGCCGCATTAATGGCACCGAGAGAGTCCAACGGTATCCAAACCGTATTAGTCGGCGAGGACGGCCAAGTCCGTGCGCAGTCAGCAACCGCTACTGCCATCACCAACAGCACACCGGTCGTGAATAAGGCACTGGCGGGACAATCCGATGTCACTCGTTATCAAAGCCCCTCAGGCAACACATTACTGGCCGCCTATACCCCGATACACACCCACGGTTTAACATGGGGGCTTGTCGCTGAGGTACCCACGAACGTCGCGTTTGCACGGGTCCACCAGCTTGAGCAACTATTTATGGTCGCGATGCTGCTCGCGACCCTCGCCGTGGTCGTTGCATCGCATTATGTGTCTAACTTTATTACTCGACCACTCCTTCAGCTTACGTGGGCCGCCGAAAAAGTCAGTGCCGGTGATCTCGACACCCAAATCCATCACACACGCCGGCCTGATGAAGTGGGCCGGCTAGCAGTGAGTTTTGCGCGCATGCGTCATGCTATTCGCGAGAAAATCCAGTTAATTCAACAGCAAAATCAAACCTTAGAAGCCAACCTCACCATCATCAAAGCTCAGAACCAAGAGCTGCAGTTGGCCAACACGCTAAAAGATGAGTTCCTCGCCACCACGTCACATGAACTACGCACGCCGCTACACGGTATGATAGGTATTGCAGAAGCAATGATTGATGGTGCGAACGGCCCAATTAGTCGCGATCACCAATACCAATTGTCGATCATCGTGAACAGTGGTCAACGGCTGGCAAAACTGGTTGATGATCTTCTCGATTATCACAAAATGCGTTATGGCCAACTAGATCTCGAACAATGCCCTGTCGATGTTAACGCAATGACACAATTGGTCCTTTCACTCGCCAAGCACCTTAAAAAAGATAAACCCTTGGAGATCATCAACCAGCTGAGCGATTCGCCAGTATGGGTATACGCCGATCCGCAACGGCTCGAGCAAGTTATGTACAATCTGCTTGGCAATGCGATCAAGTTCACCGAAGCAGGCAAAATAGTGATCAGTGCCGATACCATTGATGACCGTATTCGCGTTCAAGTGGTTGATACCGGCAAAGGGATCCCCGCCGAACAACTCAGCCGAGTCTTTGAGCCGCTTGCCCAAGCAGTAAGCGGCCACTATCACTATCAACACGGTGCGGGTCTAGGGCTATCGATTAGCCGACAACTGATTGAACTGATGGGCGGTCAACTCTATGTCAGTAGTCAACCACAGGTCGGAACCACGTTCAGTTTCACGCTTGCCAGAGCACATGAAATGCCCGCACTGACGGATGAGACTGATCAGCATATCTCGATGTCCGAGCATATCCACCCCTTAGACGCGGATCAACACTTCCCCGAGCCAGCTGAAGCCAGCGTCCCCGCTCCAGCCGTAGACGCGCTGCATATTATGGTTGTCGATGATGAGCCGACCAATCAACAAATCCTAACCAGCTTTCTTCACATGGAAGGCTACCGTGTTTCAACCGCCAGCGATGGCCGCACTGCGATAGATAACGTAATCGCTACACCGCCAGATCTGGTACTTTTGGATGTACTGATGCCGGGAATGAGTGGCTTTGACGTCTGCGAGCAACTCAGGACACACTTCGATCATGCCGCACTTCCCATCATTATGCTCACTGCACTCAACCAGCCGGATGACAGGGTCTATGGCTTTAGCGTGGGTGCGAATGATTACCTCAGTAAACCCTTTGATAAACGAGAGCTGGCCGCACGGATTGCCACCCACCTAACCGCAAGTCAAGCTGAGCAGCGACGCCAAGAAAATCAACGCCTTGAACAGGCACTAGAGCAAAGCGCACAACAACAAGCCAGCCTGCTCGAAACACAATCTTGGCTGATCTCACAGCTGTCTCTTGCGCCCGAAGCCATGCTCGGCATGAGTCGTGATGGCCAAGTTAGGTTCGTCAACGAAGCGGCAGCACGCTTGTTTAAGCGCGATAAAGAAGACGTAAAACGCATGCACGGCCACGCACTCGTTACCGCCCCCGACCACGCCCAACAGTGCGAACGCTATCAAGGGCCACTTACCGCCTTTATTGACGGAACGCCTGAGCACCTTGATGGCATGTTGTTACGCTTTCCTGCAGAATCTGATATCGACAGCCTCTACGTGATCAACAACGATGCCCCCGTTTCTCAAACCCGTATACAAAGCCTTGAAAGTGCGATTGAAGCCCTCTCTGGGTATGCATTAGGCGGCGACATTCGCCAACTGGACGCATTAAAAGCCATGGGCGGTGAGTTTGAGGCGCTGGCAGAAAAAGCTGAACATCAACAAGAAAGTAAAATCAACACCCGTAGGCAGCTCATTGTCGAAGCCATGATTGCAGGGTTAGATTACTGGGAAGAAGCCACCGGCAAAACCAAGTTCGACTTTGCCGAACAAAGCGGCTTATGGCGCGTATACCTTGATCGTAGCAGCTTACAAACGCGCACTTTAGACAAGTACCTCTTGCTAGAAACCCTTCCCAAAACGCCAAGGTGGCGCACTGTGCTGAATTCCATTCGCTTTATCCTCGATCATTGCGACAAACGCAGCACCACCCGCACTCAGCTAGAATCTTACTACCAACAACTGCGCCAACTACTGTTAGACGATTAACAACACACCCAGCACCGCAATAAAGTGCCTCCCCTTCCGGGGACAGGCATGTTTCCCTTTAGGAGGACAGACACGTTAAGTCCATGCCGTTTTAGCTCCTTTCGAGGACAGGCACCTTAGTCATAAGGTGCCTGTCCTCACTATCAGAACGAAGTGTCTGTCCCCGATATCTCTCTCACTCCCTATCACCAATACAGTGCCTGTCCTCACTATCACTCACTATCATCGCAGTGCCTGTCCTCACTATTATCGATCAGAACGAAGTGTCAGAACAAAGTGCCTGTCCTCACTATCATTACTCACTATCACCCTCCTATTAAATTAATAATCGACACAAAACAACATTATGAATCTGCCTATTCAGCATGGCTAAAAGCCATATAAACCAAGATTAAAAGTGAAAGTGCGCGCTTTATCACAACAAAAATAAAGATAAATTTTTCGACGAGAAATAAGAGAGGGAAGGTGTGTGACATGGGTCGATCTATCAATAATAACACTGTAAACAATTGATAATTAATAATTTAAAGTTTAGCTTATTGAGGATGAAATGAACGATTTTGAGATTAACTGCATGGACAATCGTCTTCTCAAGCCCTTCATTTTAACGAAAATAACGGCGATTAAAGGTGTTTTTACGGTTTTAACGATTTCGACCGTTGCAGCAAAGGGGCAACTGGGGCTTATTGAAGGGAGTTGCTGGCCGACCTCTTGCAATAACACCATGACGACAACCACAGCGGAACGTTAGCAACCGGTAACATTGAGCTCACAGGCGGTCCATTAAAGAGCTCACCACTATCCATCACGTGAACTGAAAGCAACAGTAAGGAATGGCTATGTTTTCGAGTAACAGTAGAATTGCCAGCAAGACCCTACTTGCCTCTGCAATAATTGGTGCGTTAAGCATGAGTGCTGGCGCAAGTGCTGCTGAGCGCAGTGAGCTCACCATTCATCCCAAAGAATTCAATACCTTCGTCCGTAACTTTAACCCCTATTTAGGATCGACCTATCTTCACACGACGACCGACTTTGTCTATGAACCTTTGGTCGTCTTTAATGAACTACAAGGCAACGAGCCCGTTTATCGTATTGCGACGGGTTTCGACATGGCAGACGATTTAAAAAGTGTCACCTTTACCCTGCGTAAAGGGGTGAAGTGGTCAGACGGTGAAGCCTACACCGCCGATGATGTGGTGTATTCGTTTGATTTGGTCAAAGCGAACCCAGAACTCGACCAATCGGGGATTAACCAGTGGATCGACGATGTGAAGAAAGTCGATGATTACACCATCCGCTTTGAGCTCACTGAAGCTAATTCGAACGTCCCTTATGAGATTGTCAAAGTCCCCGTGGTGCCTGAGCATGTGTGGAAAAACATCGACAACCCCGCCTCATATACCAACGAGAATCCTGTCGGGTCAGGCCCCTTCACCACTGTCGATACCTTTACCTCGCAACTCTATATTCAGTGCCGCAACCCGCATTATTGGGATAATGATAATCTCGACGTCGATTGCCTGCGTGTGCCACAGATTGCCAATAACGACCAGTTTTTGAGTAAGGTGATCAACAGCGAAATGGACTGGACATCCTCGTTTATTCCTGACATTGATCGCACCTATGCCGCGGCCAATCCAAACCATCACTATTGGTATCCGGCTGCCGGCACTCAGGCCTTTATGGTCAACTTTAATGACCCCGATCCTGCCAAGCGCGAAGCGCTGACCAATGTCGATTTTCGCCGTGCTTTCTCGATGGCGATTGATCGTCAAACCATCATTGATATCGCTTTTTATGGCGGTGGCACAGTGAATGACTTTGCATCCGGCCTTGGGTATGCCTTTGAAGCCTGGTCAGACGACGCAGTGCATGAGAAATATCGTCAATACAATACTTACGATCTAGACGGCGCCAAAGCCCTGCTCGCTGAAGCTGGCTTTAAAGACCAAGACGGCGATGGCTTTGTTGAAACACCATCGGGCAAATCGTTTGAGTTAGAAATTCAGTCGCCCAATGGCTGGACTGACTTTAATAACACCGTACAACTGGCGGTTGAGCAACTTGCCGATGCCGGTATCAAAACAAAAGCACGTACCCCGGATTTCTCGGTGTATAACCAAGCCATGCTCGAAGCCGATTACGATGTGGCCTACACCAACTACTTCCACGGTGCTGACCCCTATACCTATTGGAATAGCGCGTATAACTCCAACCTACAGGAAGGGGATGGTATGCCGCGGTTCGCGATGCATTACTACCAAAATGCCGAGCTCGACAAGTTGTTAGACAGCTTCTACAAAACCGCGGATAAAGATGAGCAGCTGGAAATTGCTCACCAAATTCAAGCGATTATCGCCAAGGATCAAGTCACCATTCCGGTTCTTTCTGGCGCGCAAATGTATCAATACAACACAACCCGCTTTACCGGTTGGTGGAACGAAGACAATCCGAAAGGTCGCCCCTCTATCTGGGCCGGCATTCCCGAACGTCTTCTCCACGTGCTGGACCTTAAACCCGTTCAGTAACCACTATCGGGCGCATTGTGCGCCCGCTTTTCCACGGTGTTCACGCCACGAACATCACCACTTCGCTGTGTAAGGTGTGGGTTATGGGTTATTTTTTCCGACGGCTAACTTTTTACATGATTGCCCTTTTAGTGGCAGCAACACTCAATTTTATTATTCCTCGAGCCATGCCCGGTGATCCTGTCACCATGATGTTTGCCAACGCCTCGGTGCAAGTCACCCCAGAGCGGATTGAGGCAATGAAACAACTGCTGGGCTTTGTCGATGGCCCCCTCTATATGCAGTATTTCACTTACATGAAAAACGTGCTGAGCTGGGATTTAGGGACCTCCATCCAATTTTATCCATTATCAGTTAACGAGTTGCTGGGCAAAGCGTTTGGCTGGTCGCTCTTTCTCGCCGGCAGTGCCGTGCTGCTCTCTTTTTCTCTGGGCTCGATTTTGGGCATTTTTGCCGCCTGGAAACGCGGCGGGAAATACGATGCCATGATCACCCCAGGCATGCTGATTATCCAAGCGGTACCGCAAGTGGTCATTGCGATGCTCGCGCTGTTTATTTTCGCGATTGGGTTGAAATGGTTTCCGACCGGATACGCCTACACGCCAGGCGTCACGCCCGACTGGACCAGTTGGACCTTTATTAAAGATGTGGCCTATCACGCCGTACTCCCGCTTTTTTGTGCTTCCATCATTCAAGTGGGCGGCTTTTTGGTCAACATGCGCAACAACATGATTAATCTGCTGGCGGAAGACTACATCACCATGGCGCGCGGCAAAGGGTTAAGCGAAAACCGCGTGGTCTTTAACTACGCGGCCCGTAACGCGCTCTTGCCCAGTGTCACTGCGCTGTCGATGTCGCTGGGTATCGCCATCGGTGGCCAGCTGATTGTGGAAATTATTTTTAACTATCCCGGTCTTGGCTCGGTGCTTTTGAATGCGATTAACGCGCGAGATTACCAAGTCCTGCAAGGCCAGCTGCTGATTATGACCTTATTTATGCTCTCGTTTAACTTAATTGCTGACATGCTGTACGTGGTGCTTGACCCACGCCTGCGAACCGGAGGAAAAGAATCATGAAAGATCTCCTCACGCTTATTGTGCGCAACAAAATCGCGCGCGCGGGCTCCATCATTGTCGGCTTATTTATCTTAATGGCGATATTCGCCCCACTGCTAAGCCAGCATGCACCGGATAAACGCACCGGTAACCCGCATGAATACCCAAGCTTTGTGGTTAAAGCCGCACAAGCCAACCCAGATGGCTGGATCGCCACCCACTTAGCAGACCATCCTCGTACCTTGTTAATGTCAAAAGACGCGGAACATGCCCTCGGCACTACCCGTATGGGCCGCGATGTCTGGTCCCAGTTACTCCATGGTGCACGCGTTTCACTGGCAGTCGGCTTTGGCGCCGGGATCACCGTGTGTGTGCTCGCCACCTTAATTGGCATTACCGCCGGCTATTTAGGCGGTTGGGTTGACGATGTGCTTACCGCCGCGATGAACATCATGTTGGTGATCCCGCAATACCCACTCTTGTTCGTGCTCGCCGCGTTTATCGGCGAAGCCGGACCACTGACGATCGCCATTATTATTGGCTGTACCTCCTGGGCGTGGGGGGCACGGGTGGTTCGCTCACAAACTCTTGCCCTGCGCGAAAAAGAGTTCGTGAAAGCCGCTGAAGTGCTGGGCGAGTCGCGCTTTCGCATCACCTTTGTCGAGATCTTGCCTAACCTCGTGCCCATTGTCGGCGCCAGCTTTATTGGCTCAGTGATGTATGCCATTGCCATGGAGTCAATTATTTCCTTCTTAGGCCTTGGCGATCCCAACACCATCAGCTGGGGGATCATGCTCTACAACGTACAAACCTCTTCGTCCATGCTGATTGGCGCGTGGTGGGAGCTGCTCGCACCTTGTATTGCGCTGACCTTACTGGTGACAGGCCTTGCGTTGCTTAACTTCGCAGTGGATGAAATAGCCAACCCACAATTACGTGCGCAAAAAGGGATGAAGCGCTGGAAAAAACTTAACCAGCAAGAGAAGAAAGCCCGAGACGAGAATCCCGTTGCCGAACACATGCTGATCAGTGGAGATAAATCATGAGTCGCACCCCACTTATCTCAATCCGTGATCTGTGCGTGGACTACATTACCGATGCCGGTGATGTACGAGCCTGCGATCACGTCAGTTTTGACATTGCCCCCGGTGAAGTATTTGGCCTGGCTGGCGAATCGGGATGCGGTAAATCCACCGTTGCCTTTTCGCTGATGCGTCTGCATAAGCCACCCGCATTTATCACCGGCGGCGAAGTGCTATTTAACGGCGAGAATATCCTCAACTATAGCGATGCCCGCATGCGTGATTTTCGTTGGCGCGAGATGTCGATGGTGTTTCAAAGCGCCATGAATGCCCTCAATCCCGTGCTGACGCTTGAAGATCAATTTTGCGATGTATTAATGCGTCACACCAATATGACCCGTAAACAAGCGGTCAATCGGGCGCAAGGCTTGCTGGAAATTGTCGATATTCACCCCAGCCGGCTGACCGATTATCCGCACCAGTTTTCGGGCGGGATGCGTCAGCGCTTGGTGATTGCCATTGCACTGGCCCTCAACCCGAAAATGATCATCATGGATGAGCCCACCACCGCATTAGATGTGGTGGTGCAGCGCGAGATCTTACAAAAAATCTACGCGTTAAAAGAAGAGTTTGGCTTTTCGATTCTGTTTATCACCCATGACTTATCGCTCATGGTCGAGTTTTCCGACCGGATAGGGATCATGTATTCCGGTGAGCTGATTGAAGTCGCGCCGTCCAAACAAGTACTTACCAATCCCTATCACCCCTACACCGAAGGGCTGGGCAGCTCATTCCCCTCACTCACCGGGCCCAAGCGCCAACTGGTGGGTATCCCAGGTAATCCGCTCAACTTACTCGAAATCCCGACCGGCTGCCGCTTTCAAGCACGTTGCGCGCAAGTGCATGAACAGTGTCGAACCACCCAAACCGTGCTGCGCCAAATCGAACCAGGCCGTTATTCCAACTGCCACCTATACGACGGCGAGCCGATCGCCCAACAAAAAGTCTAATATCGTGCCAATGTGAGGAAGTCAGTGATGAGTACAGGTCTTGGAGAACTGCTGGTTGAAGGTAAAAACGTGGTGAAAGATTTCCCTATTAACAGCCATGCCCTTAAACAACCCATGATGCGAGCGATCAATGATGTCTCGTTCAAAATGTACAAAGGCCGTGGGCTTGCCGTGGTGGGTGAATCAGGCTCGGGCAAATCAACCACCGCGAAAATGATCGCAAAAATGTACGCCCCGACCGACGGCTGCATTGAATACCGGGGACGCGATATCACCACCATTAAAAAACGTGATGAGCTGATGCGCTATCGCGAAGGCCTGCAAATGGTCTGGCAAGATCCCTTTGGCTCGCTCAACCCCACCCATAATGTGTTTCACCATATTGCGCGTCCGTTATTGATCCACAAAAAAGTCGCCAAGCGCGACAAAGCCCAATTGAAAGAACGGGTGTTCGAGCTGCTCGAGCAAGTGGGCCTCACTCCGGCCAAAGAAACGGCGGAGAAATTCCCCCACCAGCTGTCGGGCGGCCAGCGTCAGAGGATAAACCTAGCGCGTAACATCGCCGTGGGCGCCGAAGTAGTACTCGCCGACGAACCCACCTCGATGCTGGATGTATCGATTCGTGCCGGCGTGCTTAACCTCATGGAAGAGATGAAAGTGGAGAAGCAAATGTCGCTGCTCTACATCACCCATGATATCGCCACCGCGCGTTACATTGCCGAAGACTTGGCAGTGATGTACGTCGGCCATATGGTCGAATGGGGGGACACTGAAGAGATTATTCATCGCCCTCAGCATCCTTACACCCAGCTGTTGGTCTCAGCGGTGCCCGACCCCAGCAAATCCATTCACGAGGAACTAAAGGGCAACAAGGGTGAGATCCCACTGTGGACACCAGATTCCGTCGGCTGCCCTTTTTCCGGCCGCTGCCCACATGCCACCGCTAAATGCACCGAACAGCTACCCGGCGTGACCAAGCTCGCCGACAACCACTATGTGCGCTGCTATTTGTACGAGCAATAGCGACCAATAAGGATACCATCATGCAAGTGCTGACCAATCACATCGGCTACTCGTTACACGGTGACAAATACGCGGTGATCGTCAGTGACAGCGAATCCCTCACCGGCACACCCGTGGTACTGATTGCCCTGCCTCCTCTTAAGGGGACAGGCACATTTAGCACTGCCGATAAAGCTGCCTCCTCTTCCGGGGACAGGCACTTTTCTTCTGGGGACAGACACTTTAACGAGGCCGCAGAAAGTGCAAACAATTTTACCGGGACAGGCACTTTTGTTCGTGGGACAGACACAGTATCACTCGATAAAGTGGTCGCGCAGTTTGAATTACAGCAAGGCACACAGTTAAACAACTGGCAGATAGGTACGGCTTATACCATCGATTTTTCTGCCTTTGCGCATCGCGGACGCTATCAACTCGTGCTGTTAACAGACACACCGGTATATTCGCATCCGTTTGAGATCCGAGATGATTGCCTGTTTCACACCACGTTTTCCGACCTGCTGCATTACTTTAAATCGCAGCGGTGTAGCGGTATCTATGAACACGCGGATCAGCGCGCCAAGGTATTTGGCTCTGATGAACGTGTGGATGTGTCCGGCGGTTGGTACGATGCCTCTGGCGATGTGAGCAAATACCTGAGCCACCTTTCCTATGCAAATTACTTTAATCCGCAACAAATCCCGCTGTTGGCTTGGGGGCTGGCCGATCTTGCCAACCAGTTTAGCTCGGAAACGCTGCCTGCATTTATGCGTACACGCTTAGCTGATGAAGCGAAACACGGCGCCGATTTTCTTCTCCGTATGCAACACCCCAGTGGCTTTTTTTACATGACGGTGTTTGATCAATGGTCGAAAGATCCGGAGCGCCGCACCCTTTGCGCTTACGCAACGCAAGATGGGATGATGAGTGAAGCTTACCAAGCCGGCTTTCGTCAAGGCGGCGGCATGGCGATTGCAGCCCTTGCCGCCGCAAGCAGAGCCTCACTTTGCTCAGAGCCTGACCAACAAGCACGCTATTTAGACGCTGCCATTCGTGGCTACTGGCATTTGGTTGAACATAACCATCACTACCTTGATGACGGTGAGCCCAACATTATTGACGAAACCTGCGCCCTTCTCGCCGCATGCGAGTTACATCACGCCACTCGGCAATCTACTGGGCAATCTACAGGGGACAGTCACGCTTATTTAACGGGACAGGCACCTTTAGGTTCTGGGGACAGACACATTAGTGCGAACGGTGACTGTCCCTTTTTGAGCGAGGCACGAGGTTGGATGCAAAAGCTGGTCGCACGGCAACGCAGTGATGAAACTTGCCAATATTATTGGTCGGCCAATGCCGATGGGAGTCGTCCGTTTTACCATGCCGCTGATGCAGGTCTGCCCGGGTTGGCGTTAGTTCGCTACCTCGATGTAGAAACCGAACCCAGTCACCAGGCTATCGCGCAAACAGCACTGGAACGCGCCTGCCAGTTTGAGCTGAGCCTAACACAAACCGCCGATAATCCATTCGCGTATCCGCGTCAGTACGTCAAACCCGTCGATGGCGTTAAACAGGTGCGTCACTTTATTCCTCACCACAATGAAACCGGCTATTGGTGGCAAGGCGAGAATGCACGCTTGGGGTCACTGGCGACCTTTGCGTGTCATGCCACGCGCCATATTCAAGACGATGCGCTAAATGCTGCTCTCCACACCTTTAGCCAACGGGCGCTTAATTGGATCCTCGGTTTAAACCCATTTGACATCTGTATGCTCGATGGACATGGCCTCAACAACCCAGATTACCTACCGCACTTGGGCTTTTTTAATGCCAAAGGGGGGATCTGCAATGGCATTACCGCAGGGATGGAGGATGAAACACAGATTGCATTCAACCCCGCGCCATATTGCGATGATATGGCGCAAAACTGGCGATGGGGCGAGCAGTGGTTGCCACATACAAGCTGGTTTATGCTCGCCATCAGTGCGCAAACGCTGACTGGCAACGGCCACTCGAACAAGGAGAACACGTGATGACTTACCGCCTCGATCTTAGTGTGATCAACGAGTATCCCAATGACACTCCACCGCGCAGCCGAATGGGGTTAACCTTGCATAATCTCACCGACTGTCTCTTAAATCAGCTGTCTATTGCGGTACTGTTTGATCGCTTCATCAACCCCAATACCCTGTCACAAGGCAGCATCGAGCAAGTTGGCAGCTATTGCGTCATTACACCGGCGCATCAAACTCTCGATGCCAATCAAAGCTTATACATCGAGTTTGATGCCCACACGCCACCATTACGGTTCCTTTGTGCGGGCTTTAAAGATGCGCTGCTCTATGCCAATGGCGAGCAATATTCAGTGATGCTCACCCCCATTAACTTGGCGCATACTCACACCACACGCTCATCGATTCCAGATGTTCATCCCGCCGAGCACGCCATTATTCCGGTACCTAAATCGGTGCGCCACCAGCCAGGATACTTTACGCTTTCACCCACAACACCGTTAATCGCAGTGGATCCACAGGCCCTTCCCGCCGCGCAGTGGTTAAGTAACGAATGGGTTCGCATGTACCCGCAAGCTGATATTGCACTCGACCCACGTCATCAAGATGCGGTCACTGGCGATCATGCCATTCTTTTACGGCCGCTACCCGACTCTGCACTTCGAGATATTACACACCGTGATGAGGCCTATCAGCTCACCGTCACCGACCAAGGCGTGGTTATCCAAGCCTGTGCTGAGCGCGGGTTTATTCACGGCTGCGCGTCGCTGTTGCAACTTTGCCAAGAGCAAGACACACAGCTTAGAATACCAGCAATCAAAATCAGCGATGCACCACGCTTTGCTTACCGAGGAATGATGCTCGATTGTGCACGCCATTTTCATTCAGTCGACACGGTAAAGCGACTGATTAACCAATTGGCCTATTTTAAGTTCAATACCTTTCACTGGCATTTAACCGACGATGAAGGCTGGCGACTGGAGATTAAAGCCCTGCCTGAATTGACGCGCTATGGGAGTCAACGCGGCCCCAATACCCGCCTTGCTCCGCAGTTCAGTCACATTGCAGAACGTCACGAAGGCTATTATCGCCAAGAAGAAGTACGTGACGTGATTGAATACGCCGCAGCCCGTGGTATTACCGTCATTCCTGAAATTGATATTCCCGGCCACTGTCGCGCAGCCATCAAAGCGCTGCCTGATTGGCTACACGATGACGACGACCGCTCGACTTATCGCAGCGTGCAGCACTACACCGATAACGTATTATCGCCAGTCCTTGATGGCACCTACCGGTTTTTAGATACGGTATTAAGTGAAGTCGCCGAGCTTTTCCCCGCCTCATGGGTCCATATTGGCGCCGATGAAGTCCCTGACGGGGTATGGACGGATAGCCCAATTTATCGGGACAGACGCATGAACGGAGAAACGACCGCTTCGCTACAGGGACAGATACTGACCTATGCTGAGCAAAAGCTTCGCGCCTTGGGCAAACGCATGGTTGGCTGGGAAGAAGTGCAGCACGGCGATAAAGTCAGCAAAAACACCGTGATCTATTCATGGCAAAGCGAAGACGCCGCATTGCATTGTGCGCAGCATGGGTTTGATGTGATTTTAACCCCGGGTCAAGCGACCTATCTCGATATGGTGCAAGATTATGCTGCCACCGAGCCCGGGCTCGACTGGGCGGGCGTCACACCATTAGAAAAAGCCTACCAATATGAGCCGCTAGCAAGCCTCGCCAGTGATGACCCAGCTCGTGAGCATATGCTAGGCGTACAATGTGCACTCTGGAGTGAACTGATCACTAATCAGGACAGGCTCGATTATATGGTGTTTCCAAGGCTTACCGCCATTGCAGAAGCGGCCTGGAGCCACAGTGAGCGCCGTGACTGGCTCGATTATCTGGCCAGACTCAAAGCGCAGTTACCGCGTTTAGACAAGTTCGGTATTCAATACCGTTCCCCTTGGGCATCGAACAAGTAGGCCGAATTCGCCCACCTGGCAGTGCCTCCTGCGCTGCCAGCTCTTTGCGCTCGCATCCCATCTGTTTATAATGCCCAGCCATTGTTGTCAGTCTGAGAGTGTTTTCGGCATGCTACGCCAAGAAATTAATACCCTACTCACCCCTATTCATGGTTTTCTGCACTGTCAAACCCCCGACAGTTGGATTGACGCGGCCATTCAGCCTGACAATCAATCGATTCTTTTGCGCGATCACGCAAACTGCGAATTAAAAGCCAGCCAAACCGCGATGTGGCTGATCCGTAAATATGCAGTCGACGCGGCGAGTGGCGAGCAACTGCTGGCATGGGCCAAACCCTATGAAGACTTTGTTTATCGCCGCATTCGCGATGGGATCTTCCACGCGCGCAAAAACGGCCTCAGCGCGCCTTTAACCCCTAAAGCCGGCTTTGCCCACGGCCAAACCTTGATTGATAAAATGGTCCGGTTAATCAAAGAAGAGTTTCATCATTTTGAGCAAGTGATTGAAATCATGGACGCACGCGGTATTCCTTATCAACCGTTAGAAGCAGGTCGCTACGCCAAAGGATTAATGCGCGCGGCACGCACTCACGAGCCGGCAACCTTGGTCGATAAACTGATTATTGGCGCCTACATTGAAGCACGTTCCTGCGAGCGCTTTGCCAAAGTCGCCCCACACCTCGATGATGAACTACAAAAGTTCTACATCTCGCTACTGCGCTCGGAAGCACGCCATTATCAAGATTACCTGACGCTCGCAGAAACCATCGCCGGCGAAGACATTCGCGACCGTATCCAAACCATCGGCGAGCGCGAAGCAGAGTTGATCCAAGCGCCCGACAGCCAATTCCGCTTTCACAGCGGCGCCCCTGCCTAGCTTCTTCTTATAGGGACAGGCACTTTCTTCTTATGGGGACAGGCACTTTTAGTTTTCGCCGGATACAAACACCTCTTGGTGACTGTCCTGGTAGTTTGCGGTCCTAGTAGTTTGCGCCTGTCCCCGCTGTTTACTAATCGGGACAGACGCCTTTAGTAACTAACCAATCTCACAGTTACAGTATTTCTTGTACTGTCACGAAAAATCAGGCCAGAAAAGATGATGACTGTTCATTTATACAGTACCTTTTACATACACCCATCTACCAAAAGGGACTGACGATGACCAAAGCTCGCGCATCTTTAGTGAACCTATCAGCCACACCCTATTATCATTGCGTCTCACGCTGCGTGCGCCGCTCTTTCCTGTGTGGCTATGACGCTCAATCGCAAAAAAGCTATGAGCATCGTCGCGCATGGATAGAAACGCGTTTACTTACACTAGCCAAAGCTTTTTGCATCGATATCTGCGCTTACGCCATTATGAGCAATCATTATCACGTTGTCCTACATATCAATGCAAAAGCCGCCCAATCCCTGACAAATATCGACGTAATTGACCGCTGGCTAGCCTTTCACCAGGCTCCGGTACTCATCCAACGTTTTCGTCAGGGAGAATCTCTCTCCAAATCGGAGTACAAAGCGTGCTGTCGGATCATTGAGAGCTGGCGCGAGCGTTTGATGTCTGTCAGCTGGTTTATGAAGCTGCTTAATCAATATATTTCGACGCAAGCGAACCGAGAGGATCAATGTTCAGGGCATTTTTGGGAGGGACGCTTTAAAAGCCAAGCCTTATTAGATGAAAAAGCACTCGCTGCGGCGATGGCCTATGTCGATTTGAACCCAGTGCGAGCAGGTATCACCAAACAGCCTAAACAAGCCAATTACACATCGATTAAAAAGCGCGTTGAATCACTCAAGCAAAATAAAGCAACACCAGCAGGCTTATTCGCCTTTGCAGGAAATCCGAGGAAATCTATGCCCGACGGCATTCCGTTCCGGCTAATGGACTATTTAGCACTTGTTGAATGGACTTGCCACAAGGGACAAGAAAGGGGCTCAAATCAGCGGCCTCCCCTACTCACACGACTGAATATGTCGAGTGAAACCTGGCTGACCACATGCGCTCATTTAGAGTGCGGAAATGTTGTAGGCTCACTGTCGAGTATCCAAGCCGTATTACCGACACTGGGCCTAAAACGCATGACAGGCGTCATGATCCCAAATCGTTGAGGCAAGCACTAAAACACGCATCAATGCGTAAAGGAATCGTCATACTAGCCCGAAGATCTACCCTACCCAATAAGCCAGCACCATTATAAACACGAACAAAATACCTACCGCTTTTAAGAGCGGCTTTAGCCCTTTGGACCCACCTTCTGGGGACTGATTACAACATCCCATATTACCTCCTCATCGTTATTTCCCCAGGATAAACCCTCCAGTTACAGGAAGGTAAAGGCATGTTCGGATTTTAAAGAGGTAATATTTCATTAGAGATTTTACTAGGACAGAGATTTTACTAGGACAGGCATCTTAACAACGGCTTGCTGGTTACTAGTGGTGACTGTCCCGGATAAAGCGGTCCCGGATAAAGCGGATAAAGCGAAAAGGGGATCTTGTTGGTGATCTTGTTGGGACAGGCACATTAGCAATGCTGATAATTGTCCCATATAGCACGCTAGATGGAACAATCGCAGACAAGACATAAAGTGTCAGACGTAATGCGTCTGTCCCAACAAAAGACAGCTAATCAAAAGCGCCTGTCCCACCAATGTTGTCCCTGTCCCACCAATGTTGTCCCGCCAATGTTTTCTAATACGCTGTACTCAGAAATCTGGACTCTGTATCCTAGTGGCTATAAACATCTATCAAGGACAACAACGATGTGGTATCTCATTTATTCGCAAGACGTCGAGAACAGCCTACCGCTACGCAAGCAAGCGCGTGACGCACACCTTGAACGCTTACACCAACTGGAAAAAGAAAACCGCTTGATGATTGCCGGGCCAAACCCTGCTGTTGATAGTGAGGAGCCAGGCGAAGCTGGGTTTACGGGCTCGACCGTTATTGCCTGGTTTGAGTCACTATCAGCCGCAAAGGCATGGGCCGACAAAGACCCTTATGTAGCCGCCGGCGTTTATGCTGAAGTGACCGTAAAACCGTTCAAAAAAGTGCTTCCGCAGGATCCAGCCTAATGCGATATGTAAAAATACTGATGATGGCCTGCCTGGGGCTAGTACTCAGTGCATGTAGCAGCCCCCAGCATGACCAAGCCGCAGAAGCCGCAATCCAACGAGCAGACATGATTGCACAGCTACTGCCGATGGATATTGAAGGCTACTCACTGGTTCGAGCACGTGCGCAAGATGCCGTCATCGAGCTGACGCTTCTGGAGAAGAATGCCAAAAAAGCACCAGGAGAGCTCTTTTCCGGCTTAAAACGTCGTTATTGCCAAGATAGCGACATACGAAGTATGTTAGACAGTGGTATCAGCTATACCATTTTGGTTCGCGATACCCGCGGCCGACAAATCCTCAATAACGCTATCAATGCACCCAGCTGTGCTAGCTAATTAAGCACCAAGGCTGCTCCCACTCTACCGGTAAGGCTGGCCACAACTCGCCTTGGCTCGGGGGCAGCACATAGCTGTAGAGCTTGGCTGGCTGATCATCGGCAAAACGACACGTAAATTGCAGCCCATAAGCGTGTAAGTAGCCACGATCGGCAGGCTCGCCGCCATAGTAATCATCACCGATAAGCGGTGAGCCAATACTTTTCATCGCCACGCGAATTTGATGGGTTTTACCCGTGTAAGGCCGACAGAGAAAAAATCGCCGCCCCTCACCGCCTGCAATAGAGATAAAACGCGTCCTCGCAGGGTTATCTTTGCTGGCAAGCAACTTCCAACTGCCTCGCCGACCTTTACCCATATCGCCGACAATCAATCCCTGTTTCTTACGCGGCTTTTTCGCACTTAATGCCAAATAGAACTTTTCTATCTCGCGTGACGCGAACAATCCTGAGAGGACAGACGCCGCATGAGAGGACGTTGCCAGCAGCAGCAAGCCCGACGTCATCTTATCTAAACGATGTACAAGGTAGACCTTCTCAACCCCAATATACGCCGCGACCACAGGCAACAGTGCCGCTTCATCGGTCTCTTTTTGCACGCTAACGCCATGGTGCTTGTTGATCACCACAAAGTGTTGGTTTTGGTCGACAATTGAAAACATAACGAAGGGATTTACCGGTTGGCCATTGAGGACAGGCATCATAACGGCTTCCCCCTCAGCCCGCTAGAGCAATCATAAAAGTGCCTGTCCCCGGTAGCTCGTACCCGGTAGCTCGTAAAGTGTCTGTCCCCGATAGCCTCTGTCCCCGATAGCCGCCTCCCTGGCTAAAAGTGCCTGTCCCTGGTAGCTCCCGAGAGCAATCATAAAAGTGCCTGTCCCCGGTAGCTAAACCCGCTTCACGCTCTCGCGCACCACCAGCGTTGGCTCTAGCTGCACCGTTTGGCTTTCACTATTAGGGGCATCAAGTTTACTAAGAAGCGTTTCGACCGCTGCTTGACCGAGACGATATTTGGGCTGGTGAATGGTAGTCAGGGAGGGCGAGATAAATTTAGCCAAGTGAATATCATCATATCCAATAATAGAGAGCTCATCGGGTACGCAAATCCCTAGCGCGTTAGCAGCATTGATCGCGCCCATCGCCATCATGTCATTGCCTGCAAAAATGGCGGTGGGTAAGGATCCACACTCAGCAATCGCCTGCAAACCTTGATAGCCGCCTTCACACTCAAAGTCCGCTTCCACCATCCAATGTGGATTTTCAGCAAGTCCAGCATCGCGCAGTGCATCTTTAAAGCCTTGAAAACGCATTTGCGCTTGATACCTAACAAGAGGCCCACTGATGCAGCCAATCTGGCGGTGACCACAATCAATCAAGTGCTGGGTCGCTAAATAGCCGCCTTGATAGGAATTGTCTTGGATTTTATCGCAGGCAAAATCAATCGGCCCCCAATCCATCACCACCACAGGAATATCCGGATAACGATCAAAGCCTTCAATCCGCTCCCCTTCCATGGTCGAGCACATCAAAATCAAGCCATCGACTCGCTTTTGCAGCAGCGTATCAATCGAGGCACGCATGCGTTCAGCATCACCTTCCGTGTTACACAGAATCAAACTGTAGCCATTGTGGTAACAACTGCGCTCGACGCCTTTTACCACTTCACCAAAAAACGGGTTGGTAGAGGTTGTCACCAGCATGCCAAACGTTTTAGTACGATTGACTTTTAAACTGCGCGCCAATGCCGAGGGAG
This sequence comes from Salinivibrio sp. EAGSL, assembly GCF_013366455.1. Classification (NCBI taxonomy): domain Bacteria; kingdom Pseudomonadati; phylum Pseudomonadota; class Gammaproteobacteria; order Vibrionales; family Vibrionaceae; genus Salinivibrio; species Salinivibrio sp. EAGSL. The sequence goes on from NZ_JABWMG010000023.1 coordinate 42,503, forward strand.
CATAGTAGTTGAGCTCTTTCGCAGCTTGGTTAACCTTCTCAGCAATCGTCTCACTGACATAGCGGGTGTTGTTAATCACATGACTGACCGTCGACGTCGACACGCCCGCCCGTTTGGCTATATCTTTCATGGTCGCCATTTATCGCGCTCCGCTACCAAGGTTGAAATGAAGATTAGGCATCTTGATGGGCTAAAAACGCATCGATATCCACGCGCGAGGGAATCGACGTTTGTGCGCCACGCTGAGTGACGGATAAAGCGGCCGCGGCATGCGCAAACCGAATCGCCTGATCAAGTGTCTGTCCCTCTATCAATCCAGTGACGAGTGCGCCATTAAAGGTATCGCCAGCGGCGGTGGTATCCATAGCATCGACAACAAAACCCGGGATTAATCTCCCTTCCTTTCGCGCTTTGTCACTCAGCCACACGCCCTGTTTACCCATAGTGATCAGCACCGTCTCAATCCCTTTTTGGTGCAGCACATTTGATGCAGCTTGCGCACTCTCGGAATCTGTCACCGCAATGCCAGTCAGGCTTTGTGCTTCTGTTTCATTCGGCGTGATAATGTCAACCGCCGCCAAAAGCGCATCGCTCAAAGAAGCCGCAGGGGCCGGATTCAGCACCACTTGGGTATTTGACGCTTTGGCATGAAAAGCCGCTTTTTCAATCCCGCACATCGGCGTTTCTAACTGCATCAACAAGTAATCGGCTTGGGCTATCGTATCGAGATCGGCGGTAATGGCCTCCGATGTCAGCGCCGCATTGGCCTCCGCCGATAACGCGATACTGTTCTCACCTTGATCAGTGACTTGAATCATCGCAATCCCGGTCGGCGCATTCGCCTGCACCTTCATCGCACTGACATCCATCCCCTCTTGCGCATAACACTGACGAATCTGCTGACCAAAGGCATCGTCACCCACACTGGCAATAAAGGCAACATCCGCACCGCAACGCACCGCCGCCACCGCTTGATTTGCGCCTTTGCCACCCGCAATCACCGCATAATCTCGACCGTGTAATGTCTCTCCAGGACGCGGAAAACTGGAGACGCGTAAAACATGATCGGCATTAACACTGCCGAGCACAACTAATGGACTCATTACCCTTCCTTACCGTTCAATCAATCGCGCACCGTCCAACACACTCGGCCAGACGGTGCTTATTATTGTATCTTCCCGTGCGACCCTTATTCAGCGATCGTTTCTTGACTGATCACCTTAAGCGGTACCGGAATATAGCTGTCGACTGACTCGCCTTTCAGCACTTTATCCGCCGTTTCAACACCGAGCTCACCAATCATACCCGGCTGCTGAGCGATAGTCGCTGCCAAGTGGCCACGTTCTACTGCAGCAATGCCATCTTTAGTGCCATCAAAGCCCACAATAGTGACATCTTTGCCTGATGCCTGCACCGCACGCAACGCGCCAAACGCCATTTCATCGTTTTGTGCAAACACCGCCTGCACCTCTGGATACGCAGCAAGCAAGTTCTCCATCACATTCAGACCTTTGGTGCGGTCAAAATCCGCTGGCTGACTGGCCAGTAACTCTACATCCGTACCTTCAATCGCATCCATGAAGCCTTCACCCCGCTCACGCGCTGCCGACGTACCGGCAATGCCCTCAAGCTGGATCACTTTGGCACGCTCACCGACTTTACCCATGATAAATTCCGCCGCCATTTTACTGCCTTGCGCGTTATCAGAGGCGATATGGCTCACCACCTCCCCACGGCTGGCGCCACGGTCTAGCGTAATCACCGGAATGTCAGCGCGATTAGCAATACGAATTGCATTCGAGACTGCATCCGAATCAGTGGGATTAATCAAGATGGCTTTCACACCACGAATGGTTAAATCCTCCACATTCGACAGCTCTTTACTGGCGTCGTTTTGCGAATCGAGCACCAATAGCTCATAGCCAAGATCTTGCGCTTTCTGCTCTGCGCCTTCTTTCATGGTGACAAAAAATGGGTTGTTTAAGGTTGAGACCACGATCGCCATTCTATCTTCCGCCTGCGCACTGATGCTAAGCGTTGACGACAAAAGCGCGGTGGTAATCAAAGTAGTCAGTTTTTTCATGCTTTCAGTCCTTTTGTGTTTGTAGGGTATTGTTTTTGTTTAATCATTAAAGAGAATTAAAAGTGCCTGTCCCGGTAACTTAAAGTTCCTAGGGCCTAGGCAGTGCTTTCTGCTCTTCCCCGTACTCCGTAAGCGAAGCGCTCTGTATTCAGGATCCCGAATACAGATGACGGAATACAGAGTACAGAGAGAGCAAGAGCCCCAATGCAAGCACAATCTGCTCTATCTAGTCTCTAGTCTCTAGTTTCTAGTTTCTAGAAGAGAAGCGTCTCGGCTCTTTCCTGTATTCCGTAAGCGAAGCGCTCCGTATTCCCATTCCCGAATGCCAACTTAAAGTGCCTGTCCCGACAAGTTCGTGCCGACAAGCTAGAGTGCCTGTCCCAACAAGCTACCAACAAGCTATTTGTTTTTGTTATCCACCAGCACGGCGAGTAAAATCACCACGGCTTTGGCAATCATTTGGTAGTAAGACGACACGTCCAGCAGGTTAAGGGCGTTGTTCAAAAAGCCGATAATCAGCGCACCAATCAGCGTGCCCATGATCTTGCCTTTACCGCCCATGAGGCTGGTGCCGCCCAGTACCACCGCCGCAATCGCGTCAAGCTCATAGCCAGTGCCAGCAGTCGGTTGGCCAGAGGACAGACGTGAAGTAACGATGATCCCCGCCAGCGCGGCAAGCATGCCGCAAAGGCTGTAAACACCGATTTTAATCCGATCGACATTGATGCCAGACAGACGCGCCGCTGACTCGTTGCCACCGAGTGCGTAGATATAACGGCCAAAGCGGGTATGATTAAGCAAGTACCAGGCACCGATAAAGACGATGGCCATCAGCCACACGGGCACGGGAATACCCAATAAATAACCGGTCCCAAACCATGCAAAGGCGTCCGCCGTTTCAGTAAAGCCCGCGGAAATGGGGCGACCATCGGTATACACCATGGTCACGCCACGATAGAGCGTCATTGCGACCAAGGTGGCAATAAACGCCTGCACCTTGCCTTTAGCCACCACCACACCAGTCATGGCACCAATTGCTGCGCCGGCAAACAAAGCGGTGGGCACTGCGATCAACACCGGCACTTCGACTGCTATCAGACTCGCGGCAAAGGCACCGCACAATGCCAGCACCGAGCCGACGCTCAAATCGATACCCGCGGTTAAAATCACCAGCGTCATCCCCACCGCGATAATCGCGTTCACCGAGGTTTGGCGCAGGATATTGAGCAGGTTATCGACCATGAAAAAGTTGCTGTTTAAAAATGACATCACCACGATCAGCGCCAACAAGGCGATCAGTGATTTTTGCTCAATTAACCAGGCTTTGCTGAACATAGGTTTGCGTCCATCCTCTGACGGCTGGGACTTATTGACTGCATTTGAGCTCATGCTGCATCCTCATTGGCATCTTTGCCTACCGCACAGGCAAGCAGAGTTTCTTGGTTAGCGTCCTTGGCATCAAATTCACCGCACACGCGGCCTTCGTGCATCACTAAGATGCGATCACTCATGCCAAGCACTTCGGGCATTTCTGACGACACCAAGATGATGCTCATGCCCTCGGCTTTAAATTGATTAATTAACTGGTAAATTTCTTTTTTGGCGCCTACATCGACACCACGCGTCGGCTCATCCAAAATCAGCACTTTCGGCTTGGTCATCAGCCCTTTGGCGATCGCCACTTTTTGCTGGTTACCGCCCGACAAGTTGCCAATAATTTGGCCACGATGCGGCGTTTAATATTAAAAAGGCGAATAAAATCATCCACCGCCATCACTTCATCGCGCGGCTGAATTTTGCCCCAGTGCGTCAGTTTATCGAGCGCGCTGAGTGACATGTTGTCTTTCACCGATAACCCCAGCACCAAGCCCTCGCCTTTGCGATCTTCGGAGATATAGGCTATGCCGTTAGCCAGTGCATCTTGCGGGCTGACCGGATTAATCATCTTGCCATCAAGCCGAATCGTGCCTGCCTCGCGCGGCATGGCGCCATAGATAATTTTCATTAACTCCGTACGCCCAGCCCCCATCAGACCCGACACGCCTAAAATTTCACTGCGGTGCAGCTGGAAACTCACCTCTTCCACTCCGTGGCCGCTGACATTTTCCACCTCAAGGCTTATCCCGTCAGGGCTTACATCGCTACGCGGGTATTGCTCCGCGAGTTTGCGGCCCACCATCATTTCAATCAGACCGTCTTCATCGGTATCACTGACGGCACATTCGCCAATAAACTTGCCGTCGCGTAACACGGTGATCCGATCGCAAATCTCAAAAATTTCTTTTAAACGGTGTGAGATATACACAATGCCGCAGCCCTGCGCACGTAACTCATTGATCACCGCAAACAGCGAAGCCGTCTCGGTGTCGGTCAGCGCATCGGTCGGCTCATCCATAATGATCACCTGCGACTCAAACGACAGTGCTTTAGCAATTTCCACCATCTGCTGCTCGCCCAGGCTAATGCTCCCCAGAGGCGTCGAACCGCGCGCATTGACATTTAACCGCGCCAGCAGCTTATCCGCCTCTTCAACCATTTTGACCCAGTCAATCTTGCCAAAACGATTAGTAAATTCACGACCCAGAAAAATGTTTTCGGCAATGGTCAGCTCTGGGATCAAATTCAGCTCTTGGTGAATAATACTGATCCCCGCTTGCTGCGAATCGCGTGGCCCTTTAAACGAGACAGGTGTGCCTTGGTAATTCACCTCACCGCTATCGGCGTGATAAATCCCGGTTAACACCTTCATCAAGGTGGATTTTCCCGCGCCGTTCTCGCCCAATAACGCCATCACTTGGCCGGGATACACATTCAAGCTTGCCTCATCGAGGGCGCGCACCCCGGGAAAGGTTTTTACGACTTGGCTGAGCTGTAAGATAGGTTGCGTCATCGTGGTTACTCGCTTAGGCCCACCTAAAAGGTGACACCGGCTTGAAAAATCACATTGGCATAAGGCGTACATTCACCGGTGCGAACCACCGCTTGGCTCTGCGCCGTACGTGCTTTAAATGCCTCGTGGCTGATAGTGGTCACCCCTATCGGCTGTTGGCGTGCAGCATTTTCTTGTTCTAATCGCCCAAGCAATGCCTGGTGCAGCGCTGGGCTCACCACTGCGAGCTCTTCCGCAATCACCACAGATTCAATGCAAGCGTGCGTTAACACCGCCTCGACCGTCTGCATAAAGCTCGGCACGCCATCAGTCAGCGCCAAATCAATGCGCGACACCGAGTTCGGTATCGGCAGCCCCGCATCACACACCGTAAACTCATCGGTATGTCCCACTTGCGTAACCAGCTGTGCGAGCTTTGGATGGAGCAAACCATGCTTATTCATTCATCACCTTCTCACTCTCGATTGGATCATTCAGCGCTTACACCCCACTCAACGCGGATACGCCTTCTTTTATCGCGCTTTCTCGCAGAAAACACGCCATGAAACGTTTCGATATTAAATAAATAATAAACGGCGATATAAAATTCACCATAAGCAAGATACACAGATGTGAAGCAGATCGACTATTGATATCGCAGTCACTAGCAAAGAGAGGGGAAGATCACACTAGGGGGTTGGGAGAGATAAAGACTAGAGCCTAGGGGACGGAATACGGAATACGGAAAAAACGTATAGTGCCTGTCCCCGCTCTTCTGCGTATCCTGTAAGCGAAGCGCTCCTTTTTCAAGATCCCGAATCAAGCCTAGGTCGGACAAGCACCAATGGCACCACCGAAATAAAAACCAGGCGTAGGTCGGACAAGCGCCAGTGCGATGTGAAAATATTAATTCAATGTAAACCGCGCGCCTCCGACATTAAAGCCAAAGTTGGCGCCGGTGTTAAATTTACCACCGATCGTGACAGGTGCTGTAGATAAAGGGCCTAGGCACTGCTTCTCGCTCTTCTCCGTACTCCCTTTTCCAAATCATACGTAGACTAGACAAGCATCAATGGCACCATTGGCGTAGGTCGGAAAAGCGCCAGCACGATGTAAGCCTCGTTCCTCGATATAACTGGCGCGCTCCGACATTGATGATTAAAATTGGCACTGATCGTAACAGGCGCAGTGCAACTGGCGCCCATTGGCATGGTGCATTATTGTTGACATTATGCTGGGGCTTGTGTCACCTACGCCAATGGGATCATAAAGTCTCAATGTAGATAAAGTTCCTAGGGCCTAGGATCCTAGGACCTAGGTACTGCTTCTCGTTCTTCTCCATATTCACGATCCCGAATACCGATGACGGAATACAGAGTACAGAAAAAGCAATAGCCCCAATGCGAGCACGAGGCGGCTCGATCTAGTCTCTCGTCTCTAGAAGCGAAGCGTCTCGGTTCTCTTCCTTCTCCGGCTGATCACTCAAACCCGGTACCGCTTGGCAAAATGTGCACTCTTCATTATCCACCGAGGCACCGCCTGCCTCCACATAACGAATCCGGTGACTGCCTTTGTCCCGATTCGCAGATACGGCAAACCGCCGTTGCTCACGCTCAGGTATCGTCTTTTCTGTGTCATGATTAGCCATGGGTTGTCTCCTTAAAATACCGGGAACCGCTTCGTTAAAATCAAGCCTAGGTCGGCATAAGCCCCAGCACGATGTAAGCCTCGTTCCTCGATATAACTGGCGCGCTCCGACATTGATGATTAAAATTGGCACTAATAGTGACAGGCGCCCGTTGGCATGGTGCATTATTGTTGACATGGTGCCGGGGCTTGTGTCACCTACGCCAATGGCACCACCAAAAGTCCCAATAAATGACTAACTAGCTAATCCAGACGTCTTTCAGGTGCGTCCATGTCCTCGTGCAGCACACGAACAACGAGTACCTCCGATTCAAGTACTTGATAGAAAACAACGTGATGCTCGACCTGCAATCTTCGATACCCAGAAAAAATATAGGCGTAGTTCGCGCCGAGTGATGGATGATTAATCAGCTGTTTCATCCCTTCTTCAAGCTGATCCAGACATTGATCTGCCTGATCAGCACCCCATTTTCGCAGGTATATACCCAAATTCCAATGAGATCGGATTCGGCCTTCGGCGTGACGCTCAGCTTAAGCACTAATCAGCCGCCTTCATCCGTTGACGGCCAGTTGCCTTGATAGCCGATACATCGAGTGCCTTAGGTTTTCCGCTTGACTCACCCTCAGCGAGAGCCTGCCTCAGCACGGCAATACGTTCTTGAGCCTGCTGATCTCGACGGATGAGGTAACGGATATACTCACTGTCATTGCCAAACTGACCGCTTTCAATCTGGCTTTTCACCCAACAGTCTTGTTGTTCAGTCAGCGTAATGGTTTTCCGATGCATGCTCATATCTGGCCATCCTAAGATATCACGGTATGACAATATCATACCATCCGACTGTGCCGAATCAATTACTGCTTCTTATCGACGCGCGTCATGAGACACAAGCACCAAAAATGCCTGTCCCGTTAACTACCAATGGCACCATTGGCGTAGGTCGGCATAAGCGCCTTCTCGATCGCACCAGCTTGGTGTGATTTACGCCGCGCGCCCGTTGCACGGCGCCATCGGACATCAAAGCCAAAGTTGGCGCCGGTGTTAAAATTGGCACTGATCGTGACAGGCGCCCGTTGGCATAACGCATGATTGTTAGCATGGCACCGGAGCTTATTTCACCTATGCCAATGACATCACCGGGCCTAAAGTGCCTGTCCCCACAAAAGTGCCTGTCCCCACAAAACTCACAAAAACTAAACCTTTGTTGCGGTGCTGGCGCGGTGTGCCAATTTAAAGGGAATAATTTCAGAGCCTATAAACGGTTGGCCTTCAATGGCTCGTAAAATATGCGACGCTGCCTGGGCGCCGAGGGATTGATAGTCAATTTCAGCGCTTGTCAGGCTAGGAAACGCATGTTCACTCATCGATGAGCCCTCCAAACTGATAATCGCGATATCAGTCGGCACTTTTAACACCCGTCGGTGACACTCAAACAACGCGCCGATCGCTACCTCTTCATGGCTACAGACTAGCGCGTCCAACGTGGCATCGCGAAGCAACAATTTCGCTAGGCCCTCTGCCCCCAATTGTGCCGATGGCGCCTCGTGGGTGGTTAAAAAATGGTCTGGAGTTAAATAGTGCTCAATCATCGCACCCTGCCAGCCTTGCAGTTTGCGCTGTAAGGTCGCATGATTCCCTCGCGCGCCAATAAAGCCAATATTATTAAATCCTTGGCTTAAAAGGTGCGACGTACCAACCTTACCTATCTCGTGGTGATCTGCACCCATGCTGGCATAACCTATCATTGATGGCGATTCAGCAATTTCGAGGACAGGCGCATTGGCCATCGCGAGCAGTTGATGAGTGCGCTGGGTATGTTCACTGCCAAACAGCACCACGGCTGCCGGGCGACTTTCTAAAAAGCTGGCAAGCAAATCCTCTTCTTGCTGGACAGAATAATCACTGTAACCCAGCAACAGTTGATAGCCAGCTTTATTCAGCCGCTGTTGAAAACTAGGCAAAAACAAGCCACAAGCCTTTTCCAGCAGAGAAGGAATAATCAACGCAATGGCATAGCTTTGCGCCGAGGCCAAGGCGCCTGCGGCTTTATTCGGTATATAGCCAAGCTGCTCAACAGCGCGTTGAACCTTATCGCGCAATTTATCAGAGACAGCATCCGGCGTGCGCAACACCCTAGACACTGTCATAGTGCCTACTCCTGCTCGTTTGGCGACATCAGCGAGCGTGACTTTACCCGTGTTACGTCGTTTTCGCGGTTCACTCATCTTATTTATTGATTACTCATCATTTTATTCAACCGTATCCTATCACAGCCATCAGCCAATAATCCTTGCCTAGTATGACCGCTTTATAGCATGGCTCACCGCCAACCAGAAAAAATGATAGCGCTATCACACATTATGATAGCGCTATCAGGTAGCGCTATCATTTGTGACCCTTGTCTATTTATTACCCGCATTTCAGCGATAAAGTTATCAACAATTCGCCAACAAACCCATTACTCCCACAAAACGGACGGTACCATGTTACGTGAACTCATTACTCCTGACGTTATCCGTATTCATACCGATGCAAACGATTGGCAAGACGCTATCGATAAAGCCTGCGCAGCACTTTTGACTAACGGAGCTATCGAGCCAAGCTATGTCGACGCCATTTATCGCTCGCATCAAGAAATCGGCCCCTACTATGTTATTGGTCCAGGCATTGCCATGCCCCACGCGCGCCCAGAAGATGGCGTGAACCGCTTAGCCCTTGCTATTACCGTGATTCAAAACGGCGTCAATTTTGATAGCGCGGAAAACGACCCGGTCAAGGTGCTGGTTACTCTTGCGGCTACTGACAGCAATAGCCATGTCGAGGCCATTTCTCAACTCGCGAACCTATTTATGAACGAGGCGCACATCGCGCAGATCAGCCGCGCAACCACCGCGGATGAGATCTTAGCGATCATCGCCGAGTACTAATCCAAACCCCGATACCAATAAAACGCAAATACCTACACAAAAATAGAAGGTCTGAATTATGAAAATCACAGTTGTATGCGGTCATGGTCTTGGCACCAGCCTAATGATGGAAATGAGCATCAAACAAATCATCAAGGATCTCGGCGTCGAGGCCAGTGTCGATCATATCGATCTGGGCTCAGTGTCTGGGACAGATGCTGATATCTTTGTTGGAACCAACGACATTGCCCAGCAGTTGCAAGCGATGAATGTGTCACCGCGCATTGTCGCACTCGACAACATGGTGGATAAAGAGGCAATGAAATCTCGCTTATCTGAAGCCCTACAAGCACTCGGTGCCCTATAAGGAGTCACGTTATGCCCTTTTTTAACTTCCTGATGAAAGACGTGCTCTCTGAGCCTGCGGTATTAGTGGGCTTAATTGCACTGATTGGCTTAATCGCCCAGAAAAAACCGGTGACTGAATGTATCAAAGGCACGGTAAAAACCATTCTTGGTTTTGTGATCCTAGGAGCCGGTGCCTCATTGGTGGTCAGCTCACTCGGTGATTTTGCCACCATTTTTCAGCACGCCTTTGGCATCAGTGGTGTCGTACCAAACAACGAAGCCATTGTGTCCATTGCGCAAGAAGCCTTTGGCAAAGAAATGGCGATGATCATGTTCTTCGGCATGCTGGTGAACATTCTTATCGCACGCCTAACCCCATGGAAATTCATCTTTTTAACCGGCCACCACACCCTCTTTATGTCGATGATGGTAGCAGCGATTCTTTCCACCAGCGGCATGGAAGGAATCCCATTGGTGGCATTAGGCTCTGTGGTTGTCGGTTCGGTAATGGTGTTTTTCCCTGCCATCGCGCATCGATACATGCAACAAGTCACTGGCTCAGATGAAGTCGCCATTGGTCACTTCTCTACCCTTTCTTACGTGCTAGCCGGCTTTATTGGCAGCAAATTTGGCAACAAAGCCCATTCCACCGAAGACATGGACGTGCCCAAAAGCCTCTTGTTCTTGCGTGATACTCCAGTCGCCATCTCGTTTACCATGGGCATTATTTTTATGGTGACGTGTCTGTTTGCCGGCGGGGACTTTGTGCGCGAGGTCAGTGACGGTAAACACTGGTTTATGTTTGCATTAATGCAGTCCATCACCTTTGCGGGTGGGGTGTATGTGATTTTGCAAGGGGTAAGAATGGTGATTGCCGAGATTGTGCCAGCGTTTAAAGGCATCTCCGACAAACTGGTGCCTAATGCCAAGCCAGCACTCGACTGCCCCGTGGTCTTCCCCTACGCGCCCAATGCGGTGTTAGTAGGCTTTTTATCCAGCTTTGTCGCCGGGTTAGTGGGTATGTTCTTGCTTTATATCTTAGGGCTCACCGTGATCATCCCAGGTGTTGTGCCCCACTTTTTCGTCGGCGCGGCAGCAGGTGTATTCGGTAATGCCACCGGCGGACGACGCGGCGCAATTTTAGGCGCCTTTGCGCAAGGCTTACTGATCACCTTCCTACCGGTATTCCTGCTCCCGGTACTCGGCGATCTGGGCTTTGCCAACACCACCTTTAGCGATGCAGATTTCGGCGTCGTCGGCATCCTACTCGGCCTGATTGTGCGATAAACAAGCAGAAGACGAAATAAAAACCAGGCGTAGGTCGGACAAGCGCCAGTGCGATGTGAAAATATTGATTCAATGTAAAACGCGCGCCTCCGACATTAAAGCCAAAGTTGGCGCCGGTGTTAAATTTGCCACCGATCGTAACAGGTGCTGTAAATAAAGTTCCTGGGGCCTAGGATCCTAGGTCCTAGGAACTGCTTTCCGCTCTTTCCCGTATTCAAGATCTCGAATCAAGGTCGGACAAACACCAATGGCACCATTGGCGTAGGTCGGCATAAGCGCCTTCTCGATCGCACCAGCTTGGTGTGATTTACGCCGCGCGCCCGTTGCACGGCGCCATCGGACATCAAAGCCAAAGTTGGCGCCAGTGTTAAAATTGGCACTGATCGTGACAGGCACTGTAGATAAAGGGCCTAGGACCTAGGCACTGCTTTTCGCTCTTCCCCGTATTCTGTAAGCGAAGCGCTCTGTCTTCCCATTCCCGAATACCGATGACTGAATACAGAGTACAGAAAGAGCAAGAGCCCCAACGCAAGCACGATCTACTCTATTTAGTCTCTAGTTTCTAGAAGCGAAGCGTCTCGTCTCTTTCCCGTACTCCGTAAGCGCAGCGCTCCGTATTCCGTATTCTGTATTCTGTATTCGAGTTTCTAGCCTCTAGAAGCGAAGCGTCTTGTCTCTTTCCCGGCTCTTCCCATCTTCCCCCGTATTCAGTATTCTGTCGTTCTTATTTACCAATCTTGATAACAAACTAGGCAGTTCGACCATGAAGGTACTCGTCACCGGTGGCACGGGGTATATTGGCAGCCACACTTGCATTCAACTGATCAAACAAGGCCATACGCCTGTCGTTATCGATAACCTATGTAATAGCAAAGAAATGGTGCTCGATCGCATTGAGCAAGTCACGCAAGTACGCCCAGCTTTTATGCAAGGTGATATTCGCGACAGTACGTTCTTAAAGCGTGTGTTTGCTGAATACAGCATTGACAGTGTGATCCACTTTGCCGGATTAAAAGCCGTGGGTGAGTCAGTTGAAAAACCACTGAAATACTACGACAACAATGTCTCCGGCACCCTAAACCTGGTGCGTGAAATGCAAGCGGCTAACGTCAAATCGCTCATTTTCAGCTCATCTGCCACCGTTTATGGCGATCCCGCATCGGTGCCTATTAAAGAAGACTTCCCCACCTCGGCGACTAATCCCTATGGCCGAAGCAAGTTAATGGTGGAAGAATGCTTGCAGGATTTTCACCATGCCAATCCAGATTGGAGCATCACCCTGCTGCGTTACTTTAACCCGGTCGGTGCGCATGAATCGGGATTACTGGGTGAAGATCCACAAGGCACACCCAATAACTTGCTGCCTTTTGTGGCACAAGTAGCGGTGGGCCGACGCGAAAAACTGGGCGTGTTTGGTAATGATTACCCCACCCCCGACGGCACCGGCGTCCGTGATTATATTCACGTGGTCGATCTAGCCGATGGGCATTTAGCCGCGCTGGATAAAATGGCTCATCAACCTGGCACCCATATTTTTAACCTCGGCACCGGCCAAGGCAACAGTGTGTTAGAAATGGTGCATGCATTTGAAGCTGCTGCAGATCGCCCGATCCCTTACGAGATTAAGCCCCGCCGCGCCGGCGACATTGCCGAATGCTACGCCGATCCTGCTTATGCTAAAGCAACGTTAGGCTGGACCGCCACACGCAATCTGCAAACCATGGTCGAAGACACCTGGCGCTGGCAGTCGAAAAACCCGAATGGGTATGAGGATTAGAGACTAGAGACTAGAGACTAGAGACTAGAGACTAGAGACTAGAGACTAGAGA
>NZ_JABWMG010000024.1:0-44933 GCF_013366455.1 Salinivibrio sp. EAGSL
TGATAGCTCGATGCTTTTGATATCTGCGATGCTCATGTATTGGCATACACTGCGCATCTCGATTCAAAATCCTCATCGCATCAAACAAGATAATCTAATTAGAGCTTAATGTTGGGCTTTAGTTAGCAAACATTTAAGCATCAAAGCAATGATATGTAAGACTTTGATGAGTGAAATACGAAGCCCTGACCTAATGGTCGGGGCTTTTTTGTATCTTTAATCTTTGATGAAAAACCAATAAAGCCCTGGCCTGACGGTCAGGGCTTTTTGTTGTAATGAGTCTTCAATGCAGGCTTTAGCGATGATAAATGTGGTGATAATAAAGCTGCTAAAGGTAACCCGTTGCTCTGATCTTACTCACGTGTTTTATATGCGTGATAGACCGCGAAGCGTCGAGTCTTGGCGATCGATTCACACTGTCCGAGACTGTCTTTAATTATCGGCGGATAGCGTAAGAAACTATTGGCCACCACAATGAGCTGACCACCTTTGGAGAGGTGAGAGGGGACGTTACGTAACAAAGACTCGGTTGGTGAGTAGCGGGTATCCAGTCCATCATGGAAAGGGGGGTTACTAATGATAGTATTAAATGTCGCCTCAACACCATCAAGCATATCTGAAGGTAAAACTTGCCCATCTAAGCCGTTGGCGGCAAGTGTGGCTTTGCTTGATGCAATGGCGAGGTAATTAACATCCACAAGCGTCACTTGGCAATCAGGATAAGTAGCAAGGATATAGCTACCTATCACGCCTGCGCCGCAACCTACGTCTAATACGTTTCCTTTGATCGACGGAAGATGACGAAGCAACAACTCGGTACCGTCATCTAAACTTTTTTGGCTAAATACGCCGGGTAACGCACGAATGGTCAGTGACGTCTCGCCGAGGGTTAATGGGTAGTCAGTAAACCACGCTTCCAACGAAAAAGAGCTCGCAGGGGTGTGGCAGGTGCCGTAATACATACTGCAGCGCCGCGCAGCATCGTATTTGCTAATAGACCCGTAGGGAGCGAAGCGTTTTTCAATGCTTTTGATGCCACTACGGTTTTCACCCACTACCATCCAATCAACCTCTTTCCCCAATGCGTGTGTCAACATTGCGAGTAAGTAATCAGCTTCTGCTTTTGCTTTAGGCCAATAAAATAAGACCAGATCGATGGGATGATCGATATCGAGCGTCGCGCCTGCATGAACAGTAATCGACGCTTTTTTCTGGCGTGTGGCGAAACCGTGATGCGTCGTAAAGACAGTGACGCTTGCGGCACGTTGCGATAATTGTTGGACAAAGTCATCTTCGAGCTCTCCTGCCAACAGCAGGTGTTTATTATCAAACAACGGAAGGTGACGCTGAGCAATTTCACTGGGGGCCGTGAGGGTCATGATTGTTCTCTTTGCATTATCGACGGTAATAAAGCGCACCGAAATAACCTGGCGCGTCGGGAGTCGAATTTTCCCACAAAGCACGCACCAGGCCAATCTTTAACGGGTTAGGCGTTGTCTTGGCGATCAAGGAAGTGTGCAAACTCGAGCTCATACATCCGGAATAACACCAATGTTAATGAGAAAATAATCGGACCGTAAATTAACCCCATTAAGCCAAAGAGGTGCAAACCGCCCAACAATGAGAAAAAGATAAGCAGGGTGTTCATGCCAGAGTTTCCCTGCATCAAAAAAGGGCGAAGCAGATTATCAATGGAGCCCACAACCACAACGCTCCATACTAAAAGCGCGAGCGCCCACTGCCAGTCACCGATTACTGCGAGATATAGCACTGTTGGTAACCAGATAAGTGCTGTCCCTATCACAGGAATAAAAGAGGCAAAGGCCATCATGGTGCCCCAAAAAAGGGCCGGTAAGCCTACCGCCCACATCGCTAGGCCGCCTGCAGCACCTTGTGCTAAAGCAGTGAGGAATGAACCGAGAACAGCCGATTTGGCGACTTTCTCCACTTCATCAAGCAGTTGGTCTTCTTGGCTACGTGACAAAGGGATAACATGACGCAGTGTTTGGATAATGTTGTCGTGATCGCGCAGTAAAAAGAACAGCACAAATAACATCAGCATAAAGGTGATAAAAAAGTTAGTGACATCGCCCAGTACCCCAGAGCTGAACTCAAGCATTTGACCGCTAAAAGAGGACATCCACGCGGCCAGTTTTTTAACCGTCTCTTGAGGGTCGATGACATCAAACGGTAGCCACTGATTGACAAAGTGTAAGGCTGATTGTATCTGCGGGTTATTGATCAGTTGCCTGGCCCCGCCGTTATTGAGCCATTCATAGCTACGAGTGAAAAAGCTTACACCTTGATCGATGATCGCACCCGCCACGACAGTGAGTGGAATAAAGATGATAAAGGTGATCAGGATGCAAGATAAGACCGATGCGGTATTGGGTCGCTGACCAATCTTTTCTTCGATGCGTTTATGGACGGGGAAAAACAGCAACGACACGATAAAGGCGAGCACAATCGCACCAATATAGGGCTCGATCAAAAGGTAACAGGCGTAAACGGCGATAATAAGGGCCGCAATTAAGGTCCAATGCTTGGGCTCGACGCGAAATGACGGAGTCACAGAGATATCCTTTTTAGCTTGTTGAATGATTGGGCTCGCCTTATATACCGGCGCCTAATTTATAGGCACCTTAACACATCGTTTGTTGCATTAGTCAGCTAAAAAAATGGCCAGCAGATCATTGAGAAATAATTTACCTTTTGGCGTGATTTGCCAATGGGTGCTTGTTTCTGTGATTAAGCCTTGCTCAGAAGCTTGAGAGATAGGCGCGGCGAGATGTGACAGCGGTAGCCCAGTGTGACTGACAAAATCAGCTTTGGGGCAGGGCTCGAGCAAGCGAAAACGGTTCATAAAAAACTCAAACGCAAGATCGGTATGTTTTACCCACTGGCTGTCGGTGAGGTAGGCTTTGTCTGGATCGAGGTAGCCACGCGGGTGTTTCACTTTGACGGTACGAAGTAAACGAGGTTGGTCATCCTCTAGCAAGGTCAGTTTGCCATGTGCGCCGCAGCCAATCCCTAAATAATCCCCAAAACGCCAGTAGTTGAGGTTATGTGCACATTGGTGGCCTGGCAGGCTATAGGCGGAGGTCTCGTACTGAACATATCCCGCATCGGTCAGTCGTTGATGGCCTTGATCAAAAATGTCCCACAAGGTGTCTTCTTCTGGCAGGGTGGGCGGCTTAGAGTAAAACTGAGTATTAGGCTCGATAGTCAGTTGATACCAAGAAATATGCGGCGGCTTCAGTGCAATGGCTTGCTCCAAATCGCTGAGTGCTTCTTGTTCTGATTGATCGGGCAAACCATGCATCAGATCGAGATTAAAACTCGTCAGTCTCGCTTGGTGGGCAAGGTGAGCTGCCCGTTCTGCCTCACCAGGGCCATGAATACGGCCTAGCCGGGTAAGCTTATCGGCAGAAAAGCTTTGTACGCCAATGGATATACGAGTCACGCCCGCTTGGCGATAGCCAATAAATTTATCCGCCTCGACGGTGCCCGGATTGGCCTCCATGGTGACTTCCATATTGTTACCCGGGGTCAGTCGCGCATTGATCCCGGCGAGCAAACGCTCAATCTGAGCGGGCGACATCAGGCTGGGTGTGCCGCCACCGATAAAAATAGAGTGCAGTGGACGCGTGACTATTGAGGGATAAGCGGCCAGGTCGGTGTCGAGATCGTCGAGCAACGCATCGATATAATCGTCTTCTGGGATCGCGCCTTTTTGCGTGTGTGAGTTAAAGTCACAATACGGGCATTTTTGTACACACCACGGGATGTGTACATACAAACTTAATGGGATCATGGGTTATTGCGACGCTTTTAAGGCTTGAAATAGGGCGTTGAGGGCTTGACCGCGATGTGAGCGTTGTTTTTTCTCTGACGCAGGCATTTCGGCAGCGGTGCATTGCTGATCATGGGGCAAAAATACTGGATCGTAGCCAAAGCCGTTGTCACCTTGTGGTGCATGGGCAATTTGACCTTCCCAAACGCCATGACAGACCAATGGCGTCGGATCATTCGCGTGGCGCATGTACACCAATACGCAATGAAAACGTGCTTGGCGTGCATGGGTATCAGTATCATGCATTGCGTCGAGTAGCTTGGCGACATTATCGGCATCATTGGCGTCATCGCCAGCATAGCGAGCTGAATAGACGCCAGGTGCGCCTTTTAGCGCATCCACCTCAAGGCCTGAATCATCGGCGATGGCTGGAAGCCCGGTCAGTTTCGCCGCGTGGCGGGCTTTAATGATGGCATTTTCAATAAAAGTGGTCCCTGTTTCGTCAGCTTCTGTCACCGCAAAATCACTTTGCGGCAGAACCTCAAAACCAAATTCGCCGAGTAGCCCGGCCATTTCTTTTACTTTGCCTGCATTGCCGGTTGCCAGCACAACTTTATTCATGTCGGTTACCTATGTGTTTGTCACCCTGTTAAGGGGTATCGACGTAAAACGTGTAATTGTAGTCGAAGGAGGCACTGCGATTGCCCGCTGCGTTGAGATCAATCTGGAATTGATAGGTTTCCTCATCATCAGCGGCAAAGGTCGCAATGTAATAAATCGCGTCGCCTTCGCGGATCTCGGTAAAATTTAGCTCTCGACTGTTACCCACCAAGTTTTTGACTTGGCCTTGGACCTTGGCGGCAATCGCCGGTTTTCCAAGCTGCATGGTGTCGAGAACCGCGATATTAACCAACCCGCGATAGCCGCTGCGGGTAATATCATATTGCTTGGCGATGTCAGGGGTTAAAAACGTCGTTGATAAGGTGTTGTAGTGCACCTCTAATTCGCCGATTTCTTTAAACTGGCCCGCCCAAGCTGGGGTCATGACTATGCCACAGAGGCTAATCATCAAAGCAATGAGGTTACGCATAATCTTTCCTTGTTGTGATCGCATGAGCATACCGAAACCAGTACGCACGAGCGCCTCAGCCCGATCCTTGTCAGGGTGAGGCGCATATCCCTTATAGGGCGTACCAAACTGGGCCGACCATATCGCCAATTAACATATTGATAAATTGCAGACCGATAAAGATCACCAAAATACTGAGATCCAGTCCACCGATAGGAGGGAGGATGCGACGCACTGGGGCGCAAACCGGCTCGGTTAATTGATGGAACACTTGCTCTACAGGGTTATTGCCTTGGCTTACCCAGCTGAGAATGGCACGTAGGATCAGCACCCAAAACAGCAGTTTACCGGCTGCTTTAAGCAGCGCAATGGCAGAAAACAGGAACATTCCTGAACTCATTGCTAATGGATTGCCGGCGACTAAATCCAGTGCCACAAATTTAGCGACCATCAGCAGATAAGCAAAGAGTACGGTCGCGAGATCTAATCCACCGAGCGCGGGAACCATCCGGCGCAGTGGACCCACAACAGGTTGGGTCGCCTTCACCACAAATTGAGAGAACGGGTTATAAAAATCGGCCCGAGACCATTGTAGCCATATACGGAGTAACACCACCATGATGTAAAGATCAAACGCGGTGTTGATCAGAAAGGTCATTGCATTCATATCGTCGCCTTAGTGATTAAAATTCTTGTTCCATTTGCTCAGCACGGCTCACCGCCGCTTGCATGGCCTGTGCGACTATGTCGCTAATATTGTGCTGCTCGAATACTTGCAACGCTTCTGCGGTGGTTCCTCCTTTTGAAGTCACCTGCTCGCGTAGTTCTCCAAGCGTGGTGTCTGGGTTCGCGGCCACCATTTCTGCCGCTCCCAGTGCGGCTTGTTGTACCAACGCCCTTGCTTGCTGGTCAGTAAAACCTTGGCGAATGGCTTCTTGCTGCATGGCTTCCATAAAGCGGAAAAAATAGGCCGGCGCACTGCCTGCAGCCGCAATCACACCATTGATACTCGCTTCATTATCGACCCAGCAGACTTCACCCACCGCTTTCATCAGCGCGGAGGCATAGTCTTGATCACCCGTCGTCACACCCGGTGATGCGTACAGGCCGCTCATGCCTTTACCCACCAGCGAAGGCGTATTCGGCATCACGCGCACCAGATTAAGTGACGTACCAGCCATTTGATTAAGACGGGCAACATTGATGCCAGCGGCTATTGAGATCACCATTTTCGACGACCAATCGACCGCTGGCAAGTCGCTTAATACTTTTGCCATTAATTGGGGTTTTACCGCTAAAACGATCACTTCCGCTTGTTGGCAAGCAAGAAGGTTGTTTGTGGTGGTTTGGATCCCGTATTGCGTTGTCAGCACATCGTTAGGATGCGCGCTGGGTGACGCGGCTGTAATGGCTGAGGCGGGATATCCTGCATCCACGAGTCCGGCAATGATGGATCGAGCCATGTTGCCAGCCCCAATAAAGGTGAGAGGGCGATGTTCCATGTATTCGGTTCCTGTTGTTCTGATCATTCTGTGTAGGTGTCGTTAGCGATAATCACGTGCACCAAAAACGGCGGTGCCGATTCTTACCATGGTACTGCCACATGCAATGGCAGCTGCCATATCACCGCTCATACCCATCGATAAGGTATCAATAGTCGGCGTGTGTGCGTGGAGTGAATCAAACGCGGTCGCTAAAGGCTCAAACGCGGCACATTGGCGCTGATAATCTGTTTCCGGTTGAGGGATCGACATGAATCCTCGCACGGTGAGATTGGGTAAAGCCCGCATTGATTCAATCAAATCCATGGCTTCATCCAGTGTTATGCCTGATTTAGACGCCTCACCGCTGGTATTCACTTGTACTAAAACGTTGAGTGGCGGCAAATGCGCGGGACGTTGCTCACTCAGACGTTTAGCAATTTTTAACCGATCGACTGAGTGGACCCAATCAAAGTGGCTGGCGATCAAGCGCGTTTTGTTTGACTGAATTGGACCAATAAAGTGCCACTCAATCTTTGTGTTTGGGGCATGTGTGGCAAAGTGCTCCACTTTTTCAACGCCTTCCTGCACGTAGTTTTCGCCAAATGCGGTTTGACCTGCGGCCACGGCCTCTGCGATCGCCTCGACGGGTTTTGTTTTACTCACCGCAAGCAACTGCACCGAATGATCGGGTCGGCCGCATTTTTGGGTGGCGAGGTCTATTTGTTCCCTGACCTGTTCAATATTCTGCTTAATATTACACATACCTGATTCTACGAGGAAAATGAATGGAAATTACTGAGCTATTGGCCTTTAGTGTAAAGCATCGTGCGTCAGATCTACATCTTTCTGCGGGCGTGCCGCCTATGGTGCGGGTAGATGGCGATGTGCGCAAGCTCAGTCTACCTGCGCTCAATCATCAAGCGGTCGAGCAATTGATTATCGCTGTGATGAATCCCGAACAACGCCAAACGTTTGTAACCGAATGGGAGGTGGATTTTTCGTTTGAGCTGGCCTCGGTTGGCCGGTTTCGGGTGAACGCTTTTCATCAGCAACATGGGTGCGCGGCGGTGTTTCGGGTTATCCCAGAGGCGCTGCCAACCTTAGAAGTGTTAAACGCGCCTTCTGTCTTAACAGAGCTCGCGTCGCTCACTCAGGGGCTGGTACTCGTGACTGGGCCGACGGGATCGGGAAAATCAACGACGTTGGCAGCGATGGTTGATCATATTAATCGTCATCAACAAAAGCATATTCTTACTATTGAAGATCCGATCGAGTTCATTCACTCGCCGCAACAAAGCTTAGTGAATCAGCGGGAAGTGAATCGTGATACGCAATCCTTTCAACAGGCGCTGCGTTCGGCCTTACGGGAGGATCCAGATGTGATTCTGGTCGGCGAGCTACGAGACTTAGAGACAATAAGCTTAGCATTGACGGCCGCAGAAACGGGCCATTTAGTCTTTGCCACGTTACATACCGCGAGTGCGGCGAAAAGCGTTGACCGGATTATCGATGTGTTTCCAGGTAGTGATAAGCCCTTGGTTCGCTCTATGTTGTCTGCCTCTTTGCAGGCGGTAGTATCGCAGCAGCTCGTCAAAAACACCCAGGGCCGACGGGTCGCTGCGTATGAAATTATGAAAGCCACCCCTGCGATTGCTAACCTTATCCGTGAAGACAAGGTGGCGCAGATGACCTCCATGATGCAAACAGGCGTCGCCCAGGGGATGCAAACTATGGAGCAGGCGATAACACGGCTGACCGACCAAGGGGTTATTCCGAGGCGTGAAACGGCTCAGCATATTGGCGCTCAAACCAGCTTTCAATAATCACAACGGCTGATTGGGCGTCAACAGCTCCCTTACCTAAGGCTTTGTAGCCGCCTTGTTCAAAAAGTGCTGCGCGGGCTTCGCGTGTTGATAGGCGCTCATCATGTAACGAGACCGGGAAACCAAAGCGCCCATGTAAGCGATTGGCAAATTTTTTCGCTCTGGGTGTAATGGTATCGAGAGGTTCACCTTGTAAATCTAATGGCAGCCCAACCACTAAATAATCAGGTTGCCATTCTTTTAATAGGGCATCAATGTCATCCCAGTTAGGAATACCATCGCGCGCTTTCAAAGCGCATAAAGGGCGAGCGGTGCCGGTTAACGACTGACCGATGGCAACGCCAATGCTTTTTACCCCGTAATCAAAACCCATCACGGTTTGTGCGTTCATGCGTGTCCTACTTGTGAAGAAAGGTTGGCGGCGTCAATGCCGAGTTGGTCGAGCGCTTTTTGCCAACGTTGGTGAACAGGGGTATCAAAAATTACGCTAGGATCGGCCTCCAGTGTGAGCCAACTATTTTCGGCTAACTCTTGTTCAAGCTGTCCGGCTTCCCAGCCTGCATAACCCAAGGCCACCAAAAATTGCTCTGGCTGTTGCTCGGTCCCGAGAATCGACAAGATATCTTTTGAGGTGGTCACGGCTAATTGATCCGATACGGGCACACTGGTGCCATACGAACAATTGGCAGGATGCAGCACAAATCCTCGATCTTCAGACACCGGCCCGCCAAATAAAACGGATTGGGTCAGACTTTCGGTTGTTTTGGAAAGCGGCACGTCGCGCTCTATCTCTATTTGGTCCAGCATTTTACCCACGGACAGGTTGATAGGGTGATTGATCATTAACCCCATGGCGCCGTCATGATTATGTTCACACACGTAGATAACACCCTGTTGAAAACGGCTATCGGCCATGCTCGGCATTGCGATTAAAAAATGATTTTTCAGATCCATATCGCCGTCTCCTGTTCGTACGCTTACGTTGAGTATGCGCAAAAAATGTGTATTTAGACAATCATAGAGGCGCTATGCGCCTCATTTTTTATTGGCAGCGTTGGGCGATCGCTTCCATCAAGATGTCGCCTACGGAAATATCATACGCGGCGTCAATTTCACGAATACAGGTCGGACTGGTGACATTGATTTCTGTGAGCTTATCGCCAATCACATCGAGTCCAACGAAGATCAGCCCTTTTTCTTTCAATGTCGGTGCGATTGCACGTGCAATTGCCCAATCCGTCTCCGATAAAGGACGTGCTTCACCACGGCCACCGGCGGCGAGATTACCGCGCGTTTCACCTTCTGCTGGAATGCGGGCCAGACAGTAGGGCACCGGTTCGCCGTCAACAATTAAGATGCGCTTATCACCATTGCTGATGTCAGGGACGAAGGTTTGTGCCATGCAAAAACGTTGGCCATGCTCAGTAAGGGTCTCAATGATCACACCAATATTCGGATCACCTTGTTTGACCCGGAAAATAGAGGCGCCACCCATGCCATCAAGTGGTTTTAAAATGACGTCACCATGTTCAGCTTGAAAGGCTCGGATTTCGTCAGCCCGTCGTGTGACCAAGGTCGTGGGGGTGTGTTCGGGGAACCATGCGGTATAGAGTTTTTCATTACAGTCACGCAAGCTTTGCGGTTTGTTGACAATTACAACGCCGGCTTCTTCCGCGCGCTCTAGCATGTAGGTCGCATAGATATACTCGGTATCAAAAGGGGGATCTTTTCGCATCAAGATCGCATCAAATTCGCGTAGCGGAAGAGTTTGTGTTTGGTGTACTTGGTACCAATGGTTGGGATCATCCATCACACTCACGGTTTGGGTGCGCGCACTCGGTTCTCCCTGCAGCATCGACATATCATTCATCGAAATAGTATGTATTTCCCAGCCGCGTTGTTGCGCTGCCAACATCATGGCAAACGTGGAGTCTTTTTTCACACTGATGGCCTCAATGGGATCCATCACCACACCTATTTTCATCATGTCTCTCCTGTTTGCCGGTTAACCCAGATCGCCAAAACGGACTTGTAGCGCGGTAATGGCTGTCAGCGCTGCCGTTTCTGTGCGTAAGATTCGTGGGCCCAATAAAATCTCTTCAAAACCACGTTCACGTGTCATGGCTATTTCTTCTTCTGACAATCCGCCTTCTGGCCCAATCAGCAAACGTATCTTGGAAGGGGCTTCAGGCAGCGTATTAATAGAATACGGTGCGCGAGGATGTAGGTTGAGCTTCAGCCCATCAAATGCCTGCTGACACCAGGTGTCTAGAGGGATCACCGGATGGATGATGGGGACGACATTGCGTCCACTTTGCTCGCACGCGCCAATGGCGATCTTTTGCCATTGTTGGCGTTTTTTCTCCAATCGTTCGGCGTTAAGTTTAACCCCACATCGCGCAGATAACAGTGGTGTGATGGTATTGACCCCTAACTCGACCGACTTTTGAATGGTAAATTCCATCTTCTCACCACGAGAAATGACCTGGCCCAGTTCGAAATCTAATGGCGATTCAACCCCTACGTCCTCGCGCGCCGTGATGGTTGCAGTGACGTATTTTTTCGTCACTTGGGTCAAGGTCGCTGGAAACTGTGCCCCTTGGCCATCAAACAGCTGAATAGGTTGTTCTGCTTGCATTCTTAATACGCGGCCTAGGTGATTTGCCGCTTCATCGCTTAAGGTCACCGTGCCTTGAGAAGGTAAAGGCACCGGGTGATAAATTCGAGGAATTCGCATGGTGTTGGCTTTCCATTGTCAATCAGCCTCCAGTGTAACATGGCTACCGGTGGCAATAGGTGGTGCGTGAATAGGGAATTTGCCAATAATATGGGGGCGGTGAACGGAAAAGCAAATGGCTAGCGTGCTTCGCCCACTGGCGTCAGTACCTGTTGGCACTGCTTGCACCGATAGGTTGCTTGACCTCGCTGGACTTTATGATGCCGTCGTATTGTCAAAGCGACTGGCCCACATCGACATTGATACGAGAAGGTTTTTCCTTGTACCGCTGTAATATCCAGCCGGTGGGTGGTGTTGGCGGGGGCGTTAAACAGGTTGATCATCAGGTCTCGCCATTCCGGACCATGAGGCTTGACACGCCCATACAGAGCAAACGTCACTAAATGACACACTTCGTGCGGGATCACCTCCTGCAAAAAAGCCTCGGCGTCCTGCTGGAGCAATACCGGATTAAATCGTAGTCGCCATTCTGTCGGATGCGCGGTGCCGGCGGCTCGGCCTCGCAAAGTGAAACCAACCTGGGGATAAACCAAGTGCAGACCGAATTGCAGATTGGCGCTATCAATACAGGCATGAACGCGGTCGGTGACTGTTTTCATTAAGGTGTCGGAAAGAGAAGGCATCAATTTGGCTCAAGCAGCAATTAAAAAAGGGAAGCCGACGCTTCCCTTTGCAAAAAGTGAATCAGACCAGATTAACCAAGTTTGGCAAACTCACGCAATACATCGGCTTTGTCGGTTTTCTCCCATGGGAAGATCTCACGACCAAAATGACCATACGCGGCGGTTTGCTTATAAATTGGTTGCAGCAAGTCGAGCATTTCTTGCAAGCCATAAGGACGCAAGTCGAAGTGCTCACGTACCGCTTTAATGATCACCTCAGGTGCCACTTTTTCAGTGCCAAAGGTTTCTACCATTATAGACGTTGGCTCGGCCACACCAATGGCGTACGACAATTGAATCTCACAGCGATCAGCTAAGCCAGCTGCGACGATGTTTTTCGCCACATAGCGGGCTGCGTAAGCTGCAGAACGATCCACTTTTGAGGGATCTTTGCCTGAGAAAGCCCCGCCACCGTGACGCGCTGCACCGCCATAGGTGTCCACGATAATTTTACGGCCGGTTAAACCACAGTCACCCATCGGGCCGCCAATGACAAAGCGACCGGTTGGATTGATAAAGAACTTGGTCTCTTTAGTGAGCCACTCTGCAGGTAGAACCGGTTTGATGATTTCTTCCATGACCGCTTCGCGCAGATCGTCGGTTGAAATGCTATCGCAATGCTGTGTTGACAGTACGACGGCATCAATGCCAGCAATTTTGCCGTTGTCATAGGCGAAAGTAACCTGACTTTTCGCATCAGGGCGCAACCAATCTAAGGTGCCATCTTTGCGCACTTGCGCCTGTCGCTCGACCAAACGGTGTGAGTAAGTGATAGGGGCAGGCATCAGTACGTTGGTTTCATTGGTGGCAAAACCAAACATGATCCCTTGGTCGCCAGCGCCTTGATCTTTGGGATCGGCGCGGTCAACGCCTTGATTAATGTCAGGCGATTGCTTGCCAATCGTATTCAATACCGCGCAAGAATTGGCATCAAACCCCATGTCCGAGTGCACGTAACCAATATCGCGCACGGTTTGGCGGGTGAGCTCTTCAATATCTACCCAGGCAGAGGTTGTCACTTCCCCGCCTACCATGACCATACCGGTCTTTACATAGGTTTCGCAGGCAACGCGTGCTTTGGGATCTTGCTCAAGAATGGCATCCAAGACCGCATCAGAAATCTGATCGGCGATTTTATCAGGATGGCCTTCAGAGACGGACTCTGAGGTAAACAGGTGCTTAGCCATGTGACACTCTCATTGATTATCAAGAATACCGACGATACGTAGCGAATAGTCTCGCCGATCATCTCAGATGTTTTAACTTCTAGACGTCTATTTTATTCGCAAATATGATAAACGCAAGTCAGTTGATGCAGCAGGAGTCTCTCTAGGTATAGCAAAAACGTCTATGTATCGTATCAAACTAGGTAACGGCCTGAGGTGATCTCGCCGGTTGCCAGTGTGCCGGCGCGGCTTCTTGTAGCCAATCCTTGAGTGATTCAACACGCAGGGGAAGGCGGCCAGCGCTGCAATAAAGACGCAGCGGAACAGGCGCTGAGTGCCATTGCGGCAAACACCGCATAATGTTGTCCGGATGGTGCTGTTGATAGCCAGCTGCGCTCCAAGTCGGTAAAAGTCCGACGCCTTGTCCATCCGCAATCGCATCTAATTGAATAGCGATCATATCGCAATTGAAACGGCTTGGTATCGCGCTTAAATGATAGGCTTTATCGTGATTATAGAGCGTCAACCCTTTTCGTCGCAGAGCAAAGACATCTAACCAAGGATGATCGTCCAACGCGCGTGGATGTGTGAAGGGACCATGTTGCGCTACGTAGTGTGGTGCAGCATAAATACCATACTGCCACTGCCCTAGCGTATCAGCGCGACAGTTCATCGGCAGCGTGATATCGCCTGCCCAAATAATCAGATCAGCCGATTGGATACGTGGTGCGCTCACCTCACTGGTTAGTGTAATGGACACCTTAGGGTGTTGGGCTAAAAACGCATTAATCGATGGCCCAGCCCATCCACGCATCATGCCGGGGTGACAAAGCACGTCAATCGGCCCTTGAAGGTGATTATTTAACCCCTGGATCGCTTCTTCACTTTCCTCTGCTAAATCGAGCATTTGTTGGCAGTAGTGAGAAAAAATCTCTCCCGCTTTGGTTAATACCAGCCGATTTCCTTGTCGTTGTGTCAATGACTGGCCCATGTCTGTCTCTAGTTGGGCTAATCGACGACTGACTGTCGATTTGGGCTGTCCGAGTGCTTTTGCTGCCGCCGTGAGGCTTTGATGATGACATAAAGCAACAAACGCACGAATTGAGGAAAAATCCTGCATAACGGTCCTTTTTCACTTCGGTGAAGATTCATATCAGTGGTTCGGCATGAAGCTCACTGCCTCGTTCTATTACTGGAACGAGGTGTTCCTTTTTTGTCCCTATGCGCCCGAACTCAAACGTGAATAATTATCAACTAACAAATAATAATCATTATCACAAAATGGAGTTGATTATGTCCAGTTGTCTTCGTCCCGTTGTTCTCGGGATGGTATTCGCCGGTATGCCTGTGAGTGCTATTCATGCGGCAGAAGCGGGTGATCAAAATACCGAAACTATGGTGATCACAGCGTCAGGATTTGAACAAGCCACCGCAAAGGCGCCAGCAAGTATTAGCGTGATTAGCCGTGACCAACTTGAAGATCGTTATTATCGCGATGTTACGGATGCATTAAAGCGTATTCCTGGCGTGGTCGTGACCGGAGGCGGTGACACTACGGATATAAGTATTCGCGGAATGGGCTCAAAATATACCCTGATGCTGGTGGATGGAAAACGTACCACCAGTCGAGAAACACGCCCGAACAGTGACGGGCCTGGCATTGAGCAAGGTTGGTTACCGCCGCTACAAGCGATTGAGCGTATTGAAGTGATTCGGGGGCCGATGTCGACCTTGTATGGCTCAGATGCCATTGGTGGGGTGATCAATATCATTACCCGTCGTAACCAACAAGAGTGGCACGGTAACGTGCAGTTGAGTACGTTATTACAAGAAAAACGCGCATCAGGCGATGAACAAAGCGCCAACTTTTACCTGTCTGGCGCGTTAAGCGATAAGCTAGGGATGACGGTATCAGGCCAAAACGTTCAACGCCAAGAAGACGAGATTACTTTCGGTTACGAGGACAAATCTTTACGTAGTCTTTCTACCTCGTTGACTTATGATGCCAGCGATTTTCAACAGTGGACTTTGGACTTGGGCGCGAGCTCGCAAGAGCGTAGTGGCCTGATGGGTAAAACCGTGCCGACCGATGATAGCCAGTGTCGAGGCAGTTGTGAAAACAGCAATAATGAATATCGGCGGCAATCGGTAGCGCTGGGGCATGAAGGGCATTGGACGTGGGGCTGGTCAGATTCACACTTGCAGTACGAGCAAAGCCGCAATAAAAGTCGTGAAATGACGATTAAGAACACCGAGTTTAAAACCCGTCTCATTCGTGATTTTGAAACACACACGTTGACTGTCGGCGGTTCGGTGAACAAAGCGAAGTTGGAAGATTTTTCTTCTAACCAAGCATCGAGCCAAACTGACATTGACAATACTCAGGCCGCCTTGTTTGTGGAGGATGAATGGCGCGTGACTGACCCGTTCAGCGTGACGCTAGGCTTGCGTGTTGATCATGATGAAAACTATGATTATCACGCCAGTCCACGCCTGTATGGTGTTTATCAGCTCACCGATAGCTGGATAGTGAAGGGTGGGGTCGCGACGGGGTTCCGCTCGCCACAACTGCGCGAAATTGCCCCGAATTGGGCACAAGTTAGCCGAGGCGGGAATATCTATGGTAACGCCGACCTGGAACCTGAAACGTCTGTGAACTCAGAAGTGAGTATTAACTATCAAGGCGACACCGGAGTCAGTGGCTCGTTAACAGCATTCCATAATGATTTTAAAGATAAGATCACCCGTGTTACTTGTCCCGCGTCAACCTGTCCACCTACTGTCTATTACGACAAGGAAGAGAAAAAAACAAAAACTAAACCGTCCACGATTCGGATTAACGTTGACGAAGCGGTCACTCAAGGGGTTGAAGCCAGCCTATTCGTGCCGGTCACGGAGAATGTCGATGTCAGTGCCAGCTATACTTACACCGATTCGGAGCAGAAGACGGGGGCGTATAAAGGCCAACCTTTAAATCAAATTCCCCAGCAGCTCGCGTATGGCGAAGTCAATTGGCAAGCCACGGAAAGGCTGAACCCTTGGATTAGCGCGACCTATCGTGGCAAAGAAATGGATCCCACCGAGGGCCCATCTTCTGGCAAAAATATTGAGCCTGGGTATACCATGTTGGATACAGGAGCGAACTATCAACTGACCGAATCGATTGAGCTTCAAGGCGCCATTTATAACTTGTTCGATAACACGCTCGAGTACGACGATTATGAATATATCACGGATGAGCGTCGTTACTGGTTGGGAATGAATATCCACTTTTAAGTGCTGATACAGCGATAACACTGCCGCGCCCGTCTTGGTATTTGGATGATTGCCTGACGGGCGTTTTTCACGGCACTTCATCCCCGAAGGCGCGTGAGAAGGCTCACACAACACGTGCGTCTTTTACGTGCTTGAGATACACTGTGTACCATCGTCAAACAAGCACCGATGGACATGGCAGTAAGAGTCGCAATTAATGGATTTGGCCGCATAGGGCGTAGCGTATTGCGTGCCTTATATGAAAGCGGTAAGCACGATCGCATCCAAGTGGTGGCGATCAATGAACTCGCAGAACCGGAAGCGATGGCGCATCTACTCCAGTATGATTCGAGCCATGGTCGATTTGGCTGGCCTGTGTCTTACAACCAAGAACACTTGTTTGTTGCGACCGACAGCATTCGCCTTCTTCACTTACCAGAATTACAGCTTTTACCTTGGCGTGACCTTGATGTCGATATTGTCCTAGACTGTACAGGCAAATTTGGTACACGCGAAGACGGCGAGGCCCATATTGCTGCGGGCGCTAAAAAAGTCTTGTTTTCACATCCAGCCAGCCAAGATGTAGATCGAACCGTGATATATGGCGTTAATCACGAGGCATTGACGACGGACGATCGTATTGTCTCCAACGGGTCCTGCACCACTAACTGTATTGTCCCGGTAATCAAAGCGCTGGATGAACACTTTGGTATTGAATCTGGCACCATCACCACCATTCATTCTTCCATGAATGATCAACAGGTGATCGACGCTTACCATTCCGATCTTCGTCGTACACGCACGGCTAGCCAGTCTATCATTCCTGTCGATACCAAATTGCATGTTGGGATCGGTAGGATTTTTCCGAAATTTTCTGACAAGTTCGAAGCGATTTCTGTCCGTGTGCCGACGATAAACGTGACAGCTATGGATTTAAGTGTCACTGTACGTACTAAAGTGAAAGTTAATGACGTAAATCAAGCTCTGCAAACCGCATCTCGATGTACATTAGACGGTATACTGGATTATACCGAAGCGCCCTTGGTGTCGATAGACTTCAACCACGACTCACACAGTGCCATTGTCGATGGGTCGCAAACGCGGGTGAGTAATCATCAGCTGATAAAAACGTTGGTTTGGTGCGACAACGAGTGGGGCTTTGCCAACCGAATGTTGGATACCACCTTGGCGATGGCGCAATGAGCGCGTTAACGCAAGGGGTCGCCCTGATTAAATCAGTTTCAATTTGCAACCTTATAGAGAGGACCCTATGTCTGTAATTAAGATGACCGACTTAGATCTTGCCGGAAAGCGTGTCTTTATCCGTGCCGATCTGAACGTGCCGGTAAAAGACGGTAAAGTTACCTCTGACGCACGTATTTTGGCGTCATTGCCTACCATCAAACACTGCTTGGAAGCAGGCGCGAAAGTGATGGTGACCTCTCACTTGGGTCGTCCTGAAGAAGGACAACCTGAAGACCAATACTCACTGCAACCTGTCGTGAACTATCTTGACGACGCACTGGACTGCAAAGTTAGCCTGGCTAAAGATTACTTAGACGGTCTTGAACTGAATGCTGGTGAGCTCGTTGTGCTAGAGAACGTTCGCTTTAACAAGGGCGAGAAAAAGAACGACGAAGCCTTGTCGAAAAAATATGCCGCACTGTGCGATATCTTCGTGATGGATGCCTTTGGCACCGCGCACCGTGCACAAGCGTCAACCCATGGCGTGGGCACGCATGCGCCGATCGCCTGCGCCGGGCCACTGTTGGCTAACGAACTTGACGCGCTTGGTAAAGCAATGGACAACCCTGCGCGCCCAATGGTGGCGATTGTGGGTGGGTCAAAAGTGTCGACCAAACTGACTGTTCTGAAATCACTGTCTACTGTTGCAGACCAACTGGTTGTCGGTGGTGGTATTGCCAACACCTTTATTGCAGCTGATGGTCACAATGTGGGCAAATCGCTTTATGAAGCAGATTTGGTGGATACGGCGAAATCCTTAATGGATGAGTGTCATATCCCTGTTGCGACCGACGTGGCGTGTGCTAAAGCATTTGATGAAAATGCAGAGGCTGAAATCAAGCGTGTTGAAGACGTGCAAGACGATGACATGATCTTCGACCTAGGGCCAGAATCTACTCAAGCACTGGCTGACATCTTGAAAAATGCCAAAACGATTCTTTGGAATGGCCCAGTAGGTGTGTTCGAGTTTAAAAACTTTGAAGCCGGTACCGCAGGGATTTCAAAAGCAATCGCTGAGTCGGAAGGCTTCTCGGTTGCAGGCGGTGGTGATACCTTGGCTGCCATTGATAAATTTGGCATTAAAGCCGATGTGTCTTACATCTCAACCGGCGGCGGCGCCTTCCTTGAGTTTGTTGAAGGCAAACCCCTTCCAGCGGTAGAAATGCTGGAAGCGCGTGCGAAAGACGCATAAATCCGACGATAAAACGGGAGTGATGTCTCCCGTTTTTGCTTTCGTTTGACTACAATAGGCCGAGTCGTAAACGATTGCACCGTGTTGATAAAGGTGCCGATGCGCATCTTTACTCAGTTCAGCAAAGACAACCCGATTTAATAGGACAAGAGCCATGTCTAAAGTTTTTGATTTTGTAAAACCTGGCGTTATCTCTGGCGATGATGTTCAGAAAGTATTTGAAGTTGCTAAAGAGAACAAGTTCGCGTTGCCAGCGGTTAACGTGGTAAACACGGACTCTATCAACGCAGTGATGGAAGCCGCAGCGAATGTAAAAGCGCCAGTGGTTATCCAATTCTCTAACGGTGGTGCAGGCTTCTTCCCAGGCAAAGGCCTGAAGCTAGACGGTCAAGAAGCGCAAATTAAAGGCGCTGTTGCCGGTGCGAAATACGTTCACGCGATGGCTGAAGTTTATGGTGTGCCAGTGATTATGCATACTGACCACGCAGCGAAAAAACTGCTGCCGTGGATCGACGGTCTGCTTGATGCTGGTGAAGCTTTCTTTAAAGAACACGGTAAGCCACTGTTCTCTTCTCACATGATTGATCTTTCTGAAGAGTCACTGGAAGAGAACATGGAAATCTGTGCCGAATACCTGGCGCGCATGGACAAAATGGGCATGACGCTGGAAATCGAACTGGGCATTACCGGTGGTGAAGAAGACGGCGTGGATAACAGCGATGTGGATACCGCTGACCTTTACACCAAGCCAGAAGAAGTGGCGTACGCATACGAAAAACTGTCTGCTGTAAGCCCTCGCTTCACCATTGCCGCTTCATTCGGTAACGTTCACGGTGTTTATAAGCCAGGTAACGTGGTACTTAAGCCAGAAATCCTACGTGAATCACAAGCTTACTGTTCAGAGAAATTTGGTCTACCGACCAATGGCCTAAACTTCGTCTTCCATGGCGGCTCGGGCTCTTCAGAAGCGCAGATTCAAGAGTCTATTGGTTATGGCGTGATCAAAATGAACATTGATACCGATACCCAGTGGGCAACATGGGATGGTATCCGTCAGTACTATCAAGATAACGAAGGTTATCTGCAAAGCCAAATCGGTAACCCGAAAGGTGATGATCAGCCAAACAAAAAATTCTACGATCCACGCGTATGGTTGCGTAAAGGTCAAGAATCAATGGTTGCACGTCTTGAGCAAGCCTTTAAAGATCTTAACGCGATTGACGTACTGTAAGTTCCAGTACCGATAGCGTAAGAAGACATGAGCCCGCCATATTTGGCGGGCTTTTTTTATATTTGCTGATAGCGCGTTCACTAACGTAAGACGCTAAGATAGACAAAGGATGGTAAAAGCCTGTTACTATTAGGTAATGATTTATTCCAATCATAGAGGGAAGAGGGAATGAGTGAAGAAAACACGGTGGTAGAAGGGGCGAAGTGGGCACAGACATGGCTCACCAGCAATCAAGACCTGTTGATTCAATATGGGGTCAATATTGTCTCAGCATTATTGATATTAGTGATCGGTAACATGGTGGTAAAAGGGCTCGCTAATTCCATGGCGGGTGTGATGCGTAAGCGTAATATGGATAACGCGGTGATCGAGTTCATCCATGGCTTGGTTCGATACTTACTCTTTATCATCGTGCTGATTGCTGCACTCAGCCGTGTTGGCGTACAAACCGCTTCTGTGATTGCGATTCTTGGTGCTGCTGGTTTGGCTGTCGGTTTAGCCTTGCAAGGTTCGTTAGCCAACTTTGCCGCTGGCGTCTTAATTGTGATGTTTCGCCCCTTTAAATCAGGGGATTATGTCGAGCTGGCAGGCGTTGCAGGCTCTGTTGAGTCAATACAGATTTTCTCTACTGTGCTGACCACGCCGGACAATAAAATGGTTGTTGTCCCCAATGGCTCAGTGATTAGCAGCCCAATCACAAACTACTCGAGACATGCGACGCGCCGTGTCGATTTAACCATTGGTGTGGCGTACAGCGCCGACTTGAAAAAAACCAAGGCTGTGTTAACGGATATTGTGACGCAGCATCCGCTTATTCTAAAAGATCCTGAGCCTAATGTGGCCGTGATGACATTGGCCGATTCTTCGGTCAACTTCGTCGTCCGTCCCTGGGTAAAAACCGAGGATTACTGGACTGTTTATTTTGAACTGCTTCCTTCGATTAAAGAAGCGCTGGACGAAAACGGGATTGAAATTCCTTTCCCGCAAATGAGTGTTCATTTCGAACGCGGAGAGAGCCAAGCGTAAGCAGTCTATTGGTTTTAACTGGTATGGGTGCGGTCAGTGTGCCGCATCCATTCCCATTACTTAACTGGCGAGCAAGCGTGCATAAAGACCAAGCGCGAGCTTTCCGGCCACAAACAACATCATACTGGCCATTAACAGGTCGAGTAATCGACGTATCGATGGCGTCGACAGCCAAGGCGACAAGCGGGCAGCCCCCGCGGATAAACCATAAAACCATAAACACGATCCCATCAGCGCGCCGATAGTAAAGGCGATGCGTTCATCGAATGCAAACTGGCCGCCAATCGCCCCTAACACCACCACGGTATCAAGGTAAACATGCGGGTTGAGTAAGGTCACCGCAAGCGCACCAATGATCACCGCTCGGCGCCCACGGCTCATGCTCGGCACGGTTGAGACATCTTCCTGATTTTGCTGACGCGCACTTTGTATAAACTGCCACGCATACACACTGAGAAACGCGATGCCAGCTATAGTGATCGTATTTAGCAATAAAGGATAGCTTGCTAATAAAGCGCCTCCACCGAAGATACCTGTCGAGATCAAGACAATATCGCAGATAAAGCAAATGGATGCGGTGATCATGTGGTGTTCACGACTGATCCCTTGGTTAATCACATAAGCGTTTTGGGCGCCAATGGGAATAATCATGGTGAGGCTTAATCCTAAGCCCTGAAGTGCGACTAAAAAACTGCTCACGGTCTCTTCCTTTTATCTCGTGTATTCCTCTTACTTTAAGCAGAGTAACCCGTAAAGGGAATCGAATTCTCTGCATTACGCCAAGGGTTCGGGACTTAGGAGAGGAACTGCCGATCACAAACAAGTTTGTGCCGAGTAATAAATGGCGTTGATCGTGTTTTAACATAAACTTGACTTAGGCGAGGGAGTCTTTCGCGAATAACAGAGTCTGACCGATAACCTCATGACAATTTGAATCCATGAAAGGAGAAATGATGCGTAAGTTTAAAGCAATAATATGGCTCACAGGTGCGTTGGTTGTTGCCCCTACAGCGATGGCCAATATCGATTTCCCTCATTTAGAGATCACCGGTGTTGGAGAAATCACGGCAGCGCCTGATATGGCCAATATTGATGTTGGCGTGGTTACTGAGCGAAAAACCGCCAAAGCAGCAAAAAGTGCATCAGATAAAGCGGTTGCGGCTTTTATCGAACGATTGGCAAGGCAAGGCGTGAAACGTGATCAGATAGAGAGTGCCCATATCCAGCTATCTCCACGTTATCAACATACCAAAGACAAAGCGCCTGAACTGATAGGTTATCGTGCCGAGCGCCAAGTGACGGTAACGTTAAACCAGCTAGACAAGTTGAATGCGGTATTAGATGGTGCGCTGGGCGAGGGGATCAATCGTATCCGACAGGTACAGCTAACCAGTAGCGAACAGTCGGCGCTCAAAGATAAAGCTCGCGAGGCTGCCGTTAACGACGCCAAAGCAAAAGCGACAGCACTGGCTGAGAGCCTAAATATGCATTTGGATGGCGTGTGGCAAGTCCGTTATCGCTCGAGTAATCCACGTCCTGTGATGATGAATGCTGAAATGCGTAGTGGCAGTGCTGATGTTGCCGCAAGCTATCAAGACATGACAATGCAGGTCCGTGACCAAGTCGATATTATTTTCCGCTTAGATGACTAACCGCACGTACAGCCGCTAGTGGTGGTATGACTATCGGTCAGCGATCATAAAGGGCGCCTAAGTAGGCGCCCTTTATCTTACTTGTCTTACCGTGTGTTACGCGGTTGGATTAACCGGCTTACCGTCGGGATCCGTTGCGTCATCACTTTGGGTACCATTGCGACGCGCTAAGCGCTGCTCCCAGTAGTCAGCATTTTTGATCCCCAGTTTAACCGGATCAAAGGTGTAAGTTTCAACCCCTTGGGCTTGCTGCTCTTCATAGTCTTTCAACGCCTTCATCGCCGGTTTAGACATGAAGAAGATGATGATAATACCGACAATGTTGAGCCAAGCCATTAAGCCAACCCCAGCGTCACCAAATGCCCAAGCGAGGTTAGCACTACGCACACAACCATAGAATACCGCGGACATCAGCACCAGTTTCAGCACAAACATCATACCAGGCACTTTAAACGTGCGACGTAGGTAAGCAATGTTGGTTTCCGCAATGTAGTAGTAGGCGAGAATGGTAGTAAAGGCGAAGAAGAAAAGTGCAAACGCGATAAAGGGTTTGCCCAATCCAGGCATTGCCGCTTCAATGGCAAGCTGAGTAAACTCAGGACTATTGGCTGCCACCGACGAGGCTAAATTTTGCACGATAAAGGCGTCACCGGCACCGTGTACATTGTAAGCACCGGTGATGATGATCATAAACGCGGTGGCTGAACAGACTAACAGCGTATCGATATACACGGAGAACGACTGCACCAAACCTTGCTGAGCGGGGTGATCAACGTTCGCAGCAGCGGCGGCATGAGGGCCTGTCCCTTGACCGGCTTCGTTAGAGTAAACCCCACGTTTTACCCCCCAACCGATTGCTGCGCCAGCGCCGGCCATTGGTGTGAAGGCATCGCCAACAATCATGGCAAACACGGTAGGCACTTCGCTGATATTGAGCAAAATGATAACGAAGGCGATAATGATGTACGCCAGCGCCATAAATGGCACGACGATCTGGGTAAAGTGGGCGATACGCTTCACGCCACCAAAAATAATGAAACCTAGCACGACAGAAATAAAAGCGCCCGTGATGATTTTAGACACCTCGAGTGCGCCAAACATGGCAGTATCAACCATGGCACCTGAGCCAAAGGCGGTTTCAACGGCATTCCCAATCGCATTCGACTGTACGCCCGGCAACATGACGCCACACGCGAGGAGTGTCGCGAGTGCAAAAAGAATGGCATACCATTTTTGCCCCATCGCTTTTTCAATATAATACGCGGGCCCACCGCGGAACTCGCCATTGTCTTCTTCTTTATAAATCTGCGCTAAGGTTGACTCGGTGAATGCCGTCGCAGCCCCTAAGAAGGCAACGACCCACATCCAAAAAACAGCCCCTGGGCCGCCAAAACCGATCGCGGCTGCCACACCGGCAATATTACCGGTACCGACACGACCAGAGAGGGACACGGCGAGCGCTTGGAATGAAGAGATCCCTTTTTCCGAACTTTTCCCAGAAAAGAGCAGTCGCCACATTTCTGCGAAGTGACGAACTTGAACGAAACGCGTCAATATAGAGTAGAACAGGCCTGCACCTAAACAGGTGTAAATCAGAACTGGGCTCCATATGATGCTATTTAAGAAATCGACAAACGATTGCATAGTGAGTTCCTTCTACTGTGTTTGCATCATGTTTTGTTTTTATCGCGTCTAGCATCTTAAACTGATCTTCAGTTCATTTGTTAATATTTTGTGTCATTACATTGCACGATGTGTGAAATTGATCGTTTAGTGTGCAGTAAAATGGACGTGATAGGTGAAAAAAAGGAGGCCGTGTCGGGCCTCCTTGAGTAAATCCTTATATTTCAGCCAGTCAGTGCGATGGATGAGTGTCTAAGTCTATTTGCGTTTTTTGGGCTTTTTAGCTGTGGTTGTCTTTTTATCGCTTTGCTTCTTTTTTTTCTTTTTGTGCTCTGCTTTTTTATGTTTTGGCTTCAAATCACCGATGGTTCGCTCTTTGATATCCTCATCCATATAACGGGTGATACGATCCATCATCGGTTGATCGTGCGCTTCAACCAGTGAAATGGCTGATCCTTTCTTACCTGCGCGTGCTGTGCGACCAATACGATGTAAATACACATCGGCGGTACGGGGCAGATCGTAGTTAATCACGTGAGTGATATCAGGCACATCAATGCCGCGAGCGGCCACATCGGTCGCAAGGAGAACATGCACTTTTCCTTCACTAAAACGACTGATGGCATTATTGCGTTTAGCTTGTTGCATTTCACCTTGGATCCAGGCGCATTCTAGTTGTTGTGACTGCATATACTCGCGAAGTTCCGCCAAGCGTTCACGTGTTTTTATGAAGACAATCGCGCGCTCCGCTTGGTCGGTCACAATGGCTTTGAGTAGTGCGCGTTTGTGATTGAGATCGTCACAGCGGTAATACCATTGAGTGATTTTTTTGCGTTCACGGCGAGGAGGGGTGACATCGATGAGTTCTGGCTCGTCTAAAAGACTGTCCGTGAATCCGCTAACCCCGCGACCTTCAAGCGTAGCTGAAAATAACATGGTCTGACGGCGACGTTGGCACTCATCGGAGAGGCGATTGACCGTATTGGCAAAGCCCATATCCAACATGCGATCGGCTTCGTCGAGAATGAGGCACTCGACGGCGCGACAGTCGAAACGTTCAGCTTCAATGTATTCCATTAGGCGGCCTGGCGTCGCGACGACAATATCCTGTGTTTTACCCAGTTGTTCGGCGTGCTCTTGATACGAAATCCCACCCGTAATAGTGAACACTTTGAGACTGGTGTTTTTGGCTAATGCCCGCGCTTCCTCAGCGACTTGTATGGCGAGTTCGCGCGTCGGTGTCAGGATAAGCACGCGGCCGGGTCCTGGCTTTTGCCGCGGGAAATCTAACAAATGCTGCAGCATTGGTAGCAAAAAAGCGGTGGTTTTTCCCGTTCCGGTTGGCGCCGACGCGAGGATGTCGCGCCCATCCATACCATGGGGGATGACCTCCGATTGGATAAGCGTTGGGCGCTGATAGCCCATATCGTCGAGTGCACTGAGCAGTTCAGGATCCAGCTCTAGTTCGGCAAAGCTTCGCACAGGGTAATTCTCCAAGGATAGTTAAGCGCGGCATTATAGACGCAAATGGTGTAAATAGGCAGCGCGTCATGACCAATACGGATTGTCCTACACTGCGATATTTTGCTTACGGCAATTTGAGATAAAACGCGCGCGTCAAGGCGGTAAACGCTTGGGTGTAATCGCCATGCTCATCACGCACAGTGATCGTATCAGATCTTAGCGTTCCCGTCGTGGGGCTTAACGTGAACAGTAATCGAGAAGGCGGCTTATTCGGGCTTGGTGTTACGAGTACATGACGGCATAAGTAGAGATCATATTCAGCGGCCTGTTCGATCAACGCCTCAGCTTCTTTTATCGGTAAAATCAGGTCAGCACACCCTGTTGGTGTTAAAAGGCGTGCCAAGCAGTGAACTAAATCTGCATGGCTAAGCGTGTCCGTGTGTCTGGCGATCGCACGTTGCTTGTTTTTTGACGAGACCCCACTGGTAAAATATGGCGGGTTACACACAATGTGAGGCCATAGAGGTGGGCTATGGTAGGTGTTGATATCGGTATGTTGTACCTGAATCTGATCCACAAACCGCGACCTTGCCACATTATCGTATGCACAATGAAACGCTGACACGTCATAGTCGACGGCTGTCACGGCCAGGTTAGCAAAACGTTGTGCCAACATAAGGGCCAATAATCCGGTGCCAGTCCCTATATCTAAACTCTTTTGTGCCTGATGAGGTTCGGCCCACGCCCCTAACAGCACCCCATCGGTACTGACTTTCATGCCGCATTTACCGTGTTCAATCGTAAATTGCTTAAATCGAAATTGACTCACAAGATGCTCAGTGTCTCCGTAGTTTGGTCAGCAAGCCGATAGCATTTTTTACTTTAATGTGATCAGAGTGTTGCAAGATATCGTTATTGAAAAATGCCAGAGATAATTATTTAGCCAGTTTATTGAGCTAATTGTTATTGCTAAAGCAGAAGATCACAAGGTTTTTTGCCAATGCCTTTACTGTGACAGGGAACTTGTTCATTATTCTGCATTCCGCCTATCGTCTGAAACAAAATATTATAAATCAGCGTTTCAGATGGGCGAAAGATTATTCATTTGCAAACACCCTCTAAAGCTGTAGGTATTCATCGTGACTAAACGTTTAAAATTAGTAGATATTTTAGCGTTAGGTTTTATGACCTTTGCCTTTTTCTTAGGCGCGGGGAATATAATCTTTCCACCACAAGCTGGCATGTTAGCTGGCGACCATTACACCGCCGCCATGATCGGATTTTTGATTACGGCTGTTGGTCTTCCGCTAATCGGTATTATCGCCGTTGCCATCGCAGGAGGGGGCTGGAAAGGGCTCACTCGTGATTTGCCAACCGGTATCGCGACCCTGATGGCAGTGTTGATTTTTATCATCATTGGCCCAGCTTTTGCGGCGCCTCGTGCCGGACTGGTCGCTTACGAAATTGGTTTTAAGCCTTTTTTGTCATCGCCTGGACAGCTTGAGCTGGGTGCGTTTTCTGTGGTCTTTTTTGCTGCTGCAATGTTTTTCTCTCTTTCGCAAGGAAAACTGATCGACACGATTGGTAAATTCTTGACGCCTTTGTTATTTGCGGCATTAGCGATCCTGGCGATCGCCGTCATTGTTAATCCACAAGGAGAAGTAGCTGCCGCGCAAGGAAACTACGTTGAGAATGCGCTGACCACCGGCTTTCTTGAAGGGTATAACACCATGGATACCTTCGCCGCACTGATGTTTGGTATGTTGATTGTCGATGTGATCCGTAAAAAGGGCATTGAAGACAACAAAGCGACCTGCATGTATCTGATTTACGCCGGCATTATTGCTGCGGCGGGCTTAGCGTTTGTCTATGTGTCCTTGTTTTATTTAGGCTCCACCGCGAGTGTGGTGGCGCAGGGGACCCAAAACGGTGGCGAAATCATGGCCGCGTATGTCGATGCGCTGTTTGGTCCGGTTGGACAAATGATCCTTGCCGCCATCATTGGTTTAGCCTGTTTGACCACAGTGATTGGCTTGGTCAGCGCATGTGCAGACTATTTTAGCTCGCTGACATCATGGACATATCGTCGCTGGGTCGTGGTGGTTGCCACTGTCTGTGCGGTGGTTGCCAATGTTGGCCTAAAGCAGTTAATTGCGATTTCCGTTCCGGTCTTGTTCGCTTTATATCCGGTAGCGATTGCCTTGATTGGCTTGACCTTCATTCGCCGCTGGCTGCCAAACCCAGCACTGGGTTATCGTTTAGTCATGGGGGTGGCTTTACTCTTTAGTTTACTCGATGCAGTGAAAGTGATGGGGGCGGACATGAGTGCCTTTAACTTCCTACCACTGTTCGATGTTGGCATGGCATGGTTACTTCCGACGTTAGCGGCCATGGTGGTAGCCAAGTTTGTTGGCGCCCGTGACTCGACATTAGCCGAAGCATAATCGCCTTGTCTTAAGATAAAAAACCGCGCCAAATAGCGCGGTTTTTTATTATGGCAATGGTGGATCTATCATGGCCCAGACAATTTAAGCGCTCACGGTTAGCAAGCGTACAGCGTAGGATTGACTGCACGCAGAGTGCGTTAAAGCATGGCCTGATATTCTACCAGTACTTGCTCGCACCAGGCTTGGATGCGCTCATCACTGAGATCATATTCGCTGTCTTCATCAAGGGCTAAGCCAACAAATTGTTTGCCATCCTCCGTCACCGCCTTGGAGGCATCAAAGCGGTAGCCTGCGGTTGGCCAGTAGCCAATAAACTGCGCGCCACAACCTTGTAACTGTTGATGAAGCATGCCCATGGCATCGAGATACCATTCCGCGTAGCCTTCCTGATCGCCTAAACCGAACAATGCGATGGTCTTATCGTTTAGCTGCAAGCTATCAATATCTTGCCAAACGGCTTCCCAGTCTTCTTGGAGTTCGCCGAAATCCCAGGTGGAAATGCCTAGCAGTAGTAAGTCATAGTCTGCCATCTTGGCGAGCGGCGTTTCTTTTACATTGTGGAGCTCGACCAGATCGTCACCGATAAAATCACGGATTTTTTCCGCGGCCATTTCGGTGTAGCAGGTGGTAGAGCCATAAAAAAGACCGATTTTCATAGCGCGACTCTGTTGTTTATCATGCGGGCAGTTTACCTGTTGAACGGCAATTTGATCCAGCAAGGGCTGGCGACATTTTGTATAATGTTGGCCGTCCCTACCCCGGCAAACCACGTATTTTCCGATTTATAACCAAGCAGGCTGAACGTGAATAAAAACATTGAATTAATCGAACAGTTTCTGGACGCCATGTGGATGGAACGCGGGTTATCCGAGAATACCTTAAATTCCTATCGTGCCGACTTACTCAAGCTTTGTCACTGGCTCGACCGTCGTGCATTGGTGGCAGTGAGTAAGCAAGATTTACAAGATTATCAGTATTGGTTACACGAACAAGGCTACCAGTCCAGCTCTCGCAGCCGAATGGTGTCGGCATTACGTCGGCTTTTTCAATATGTATACCGTCAGAAGTTGCGTCCCGACGATCCGAGTGCGACGCTGATAAGTCCCAAACAACCTAAACGATTGCCAAAAGATCTAACTGAAGCGCAGATCGACGATTTATTAGAGGCACCGAACACGCGCGATCCGTTAGAGTTGCGAGATAAAGCGATGCTAGAGCTACTCTATGCCACCGGGCTACGTGTAACCGAATTAATTGAACTCACCACTGAAACCGTGAGCCTTCGCCAAGGTGTCGTGCGTGTCTCAGGGAAGGGCGATAAAGAGCGGTTAGTACCGATGGGTGAATCGGCGGTGGATTGGCTCGAACAGTATTTAGCTCACAGTCGTCCCGTCTTATTGGGCCAAACCAGCACCGATGTGTTTTTTCCGAGTAAACGCGCGCGGCAAATGACACGACAAACTTTTTGGCATCGAATTAAATATTATGCTCAACTGGCCGGTATTGAGACCGATGATTTATCTCCACACGTCCTTCGACATGCTTTCGCGACCCATCTGCTTAATCATGGTGCGGATTTGCGGGTAGTACAGATGTTGTTGGGGCACAGTGATCTTTCAACGACGCAAATTTATACCCATGTGGCGACGGAGCGTTTGAAACAGCTTCATCAAGCGCATCATCCTCGAGGTTAACCCGCAATTGGTAATCACTTCATGATAGAAATAAAAAGACGGACGCCGTCAGTCACGCCAGCATTCAGCGATGCCATTCCTCCGCTCTTACAGCGTTTATATGCGCACCGTGGGCTACAAACAGATAGCGAGCTAAATCGCAGCGCAGCGGGGCTCCATCAATATCAAGCGCTCAAAGGGATCGATGCCGCCGTACACTTGCTTGCCGAGGCCTTGGCGGCCCATCGGTCTATTTTAATCGTTGGAGATTTTGATGCTGATGGCGCGACTTCATCGGCGCTATCAGTAAAAGCACTGCGTATGATGGGCGCGACACGCGTAGATTATTTGGTGCCCAATCGCTTTGATGATGGTTATGGCTTGAGCCCAGAGGTGGTTGATCAAGCCGCTGAGCGAGGCGCAGAACTGATTATGACCGTCGATAACGGCGTATCTTCATTAGCAGGTGTTGCCCATGCCAAAGCCCTCGGTATGCACGTATTGGTAACCGATCATCATTTGCCCGGCGATCAACTGCCGAATGCGGATGCGATGGTCAACCCGAATTTAGATGACTGCCACTTTCCCTCTAAAGCGTTAGCAGGGGTCGGGGTCGCGTTTTATTTAATGCTTGCCTTGCGTGCGCACTTGCGTGACCAAGGTTGGTTTACGCAACAAGGTTTGGCTATCCCTAATCTGGCTGAGCTACTCGATTTAGTCGCACTCGGCACGGTGGCGGATGTGGTGGCGCTTGATAGCAACAACCGCATTCTTGTTCATCAAGGGTTACAGCGGATCCGAGCAGGTCGTTGTCGGCCAGGGATTCAAGCCTTGATCGAGGTCGCCAATCGCAATATGGCAACACTGGTCGCCAGTGATTTTGGTTTTGCGCTAGGGCCCAGGATCAATGCGGCAGGACGGTTAGATGACATGGCCTTCGGGGTAGAGCTATTACTGTGCGACAACATCCATGCGGCCAGACGGATGGCGTCCGAGCTGGATGCGTTAAATCAAACGCGTAAAGATATCGAACAAGGTATGAAGCAAGAAGCCGTGGCTTGGTGCGAGCGCTTGATTGCCGAACACTCTGAGCAAGATTTACCGGTGGGACTGGCCTTATTTCAGCGCGATTGGCACCAGGGTGTCATTGGCATTCTCGCGTCGCGCTTAAAAGATCAATTTCATCGTCCGGTGATCGCCTTTGCCGACGGTGGCGAGGGGCTGATCAAAGGATCGGCACGCTCGATTCCCGGCTTACATATGCGTGACACGCTAGATAGGATAGATACGCTCAATCCCGGGTTAATTAAAAAGTTTGGCGGCCATGCCATGGCCGCGGGACTGACCATCGACGAAGCACAGTTTGATACGTTCGCCAAGCAGTTTGATGCGCAGGTGCGCGAGCAGGTCAGTGAGGATGATCTGAAAGGGGTATTATTGAGCGACGGCGCGCTGCAAAGCCATGAGCTGGGGATAGAGACTGCCGAGATCATTCAATCTGGCGGACCTTGGGGACAAGGTTTTCCAGAGCCGCAGTTCGATGGCAACTTTCATGTATTACAGCAAAAGCTAGTGGGAGGAAAACACTTAAAATTGATGGTTGAGCCTGAAGGTGGTGGCACCATGATAGATGCGATCGCATTTAACGTGGATGTGCGTCGCTGGCCGGATCCCAGTGTCAAAACGCTTCACCTCGTTTATCGACTGGATATCAATGAGTTTCGTGGTAATCGCAGTGCTCAGCTGATTGTTTCTTACCTTGAACCGGCTTAATTGTGCGGCTTTTTCCATCACGCCCTGTTTATTAGCGCGACAATTCGCTAAAATTCGGCGGTTAAATTTCCGCAAATAATGAAGATGCTTGACCATGTTTGAGATTAATCCAATCAAAAATCGCCTCGCGGATATCGCTGAACGCACCGATGTCCTTCGGGGGTATCTTTGACTACGATGCTAAAAAAGAGCGTCTAGAAGAAGTTAATGCCGAATTAGAACAACCCGACGTATGGAATGAACCACAACGTGCCCAAGCGCTGGGTAAAGAGCGTGCTTCACTGGAGGCGGTGGTTGAAACCATCGATCACTTGACCCAAGGGGGCGAAGAGGTCAACGAGCTGTTGATGCTGGCGGTCGAAGAAGACGATCAAGAAACCTTTGATGAAGTTGAGCCTGAGTTGGCCGACCTTGAAACAAAGCTCACTAAGCTTGAATTCCGTCGTATGTTCTCTGGCGAGCATGATTCATCCGATAGCTATATTGACTTGCAAGCAGGGTCTGGCGGCACAGAAG
This sequence comes from Salinivibrio sp. EAGSL, assembly GCF_013366455.1. NCBI lineage: Bacteria > Pseudomonadati > Pseudomonadota > Gammaproteobacteria > Vibrionales > Vibrionaceae > Salinivibrio > Salinivibrio sp. EAGSL. The sequence goes on from NZ_JABWMG010000024.1 coordinate 31,832, forward strand.
CGCAAGATTGGACCAACATGATGCTCCGCATGTACCTCCGTTGGGCGGATGCGAAAGGCTTTAAAACCGAAGTTATCGAAGTATCTGAAGGCGATGTCGCTGGGCTTAAATCGGCGACTGTGCGTATATCGGGCGAATACGCCTACGGATGGTTACGTACGGAGACAGGCGTACATCGCTTGGTGCGTAAGTCGCCGTTTGATTCTGGCGGGCGCCGTCATACCTCATTTGCGTCTGCGTTTGTGTACCCTGAAATTGATGACGACATTGATATCGAGATCAATCCTTCTGATTTACGCATTGATGTTTACCGTGCATCGGGGGCCGGTGGTCAGCACGTTAACACCACAGAATCAGCGGTCCGTATTACGCATATTCCGACTAATACCGTGGTGCAGTGTCAGAACGATCGCTCGCAACACAAAAACAAAGATCAAGCGATGAAACAGCTAAGAGCCAAGCTGTTTGAACTTGAGCTACAAAAGCAAAATGCGGAAAAACAAGCCAACGAAGATGCAAAGTCGGATATTGGTTGGGGCAGTCAAATTCGCTCCTATGTCTTGGATGATTCGCGCATCAAAGACTTGCGTACCGGTGTTGAAAACCGTAATACCCAGGCCGTTCTTGATGGCGATTTAGATAAATTTATTGAAGCCAGCCTCAAATCTGGCCTGTAATCACGATTTAATGTAAAGGGTTTTCTATGACTGACCAGTTACCAGACGAAAATAAGCTGATTGCCGAGCGTCGCGCCAAACTGAATCACATTCGTGAAAACTGTAAGGCAAACGGCCATCCTAACGACTTCCGTCGTGAGCATCTTGCCGCAGACCTGCAGGCTGAATTTGGCGATAAAGACAAAGCCGAGCTTGAAACACTTGATCACAAAGTCACGATCGCAGGCCGTATTATGGCCAAGCGCGGACCATTTATGGTGGTACAAGATGTCTCGGGCCGTGTGCAAGCCTATGCCTCGAAAGACGTACAAAAAGCGCTGAAAGCCGAGTACCAAGGCTTAGATATTGGTGATATTATTGGCGTGCATGGTGCGCTGCATAAGTCGGGCAAAGGCGATCTGTATGTCAACATGGAGCGCTACCAGCTACTGACCAAAGCATTGCGTCCGTTGCCAGAAAAATTCCATGGCTTGGCTGATCAAGAGCTGCGTTATCGCCAACGTTATGTCGACTTGATTGTCAACGAAGAGTCACGTCACGCATTCCAAGTGCGTTCAAGTGTGGTGACCGCCATTCGTAACTACATGGTAGAAAAACACTTTATGGAAGTGGAAACACCGATGATGCACGTTATCCCAGGTGGGGCAACAGCACGTCCATTTACCACTCATCATAATGCGTTAGATATCGACATGTATCTACGTGTCGCGCCTGAGCTATACCTCAAGCGTCTCGTTGTCGGTGGTTTCGAGCGTGTGTTTGAAGTGAACCGGAATTTCCGTAACGAAGGTTTATCGCCACGCCATAACCCAGAATTCACCATGATGGAATTCTATATGGCGTACGCGGACTATAACGATCTGATGGATCTCACCGAAGATATGTTATCGCGTGTGGCGCTGGAAGTGATGGGGCAATCTGTAATGCCTTATGGCGAACATGAGATTAATTTTGCTGGGCCTTACCCACGCATTACCATGCTTGATGCCATTAAGCAGTACAACCCTGATCATGCTGAGATTCAAGCGCTGAACGATGAGAATGTGCAAGAGCGAGATCATCTAGCCGCCATTGCGAAATCACTGAATATCAGTGTCGAATCGTTTTGGACGGCTGGCCAGTTACTTGAAGAAATCTTTGGTGAAACGGCGGAGCCACAATTAATTCAGCCGACCTTCATTACCGAATACCCAGCGGATATCTCACCATTGGCTCGTCGCAATGACGACAACCCATTCGTGACTGATCGTTTTGAATTCTTCGTGGGTGGGCGTGAAGTGGCCAATGGCTTCTCGGAGTTGAATGATGCCGAAGATCAAGATGCGCGCTTCAAAGCCCAAGTTGATGCCAAAGATGCAGGTGATGATGAGGCAATGTATTACGATGCCGATTACATTAATGCGCTTGAACATGGCTTGCCGCCAACGGCAGGGCAGGGAATTGGCATTGATCGTCTGGTGATGCTCTTTACCAATACACATACCATTCGCGATGTGATTTTGTTCCCAGCGATGCGCCCTCAACAAGGTAGCTAAAACTGGAAAGACCACCATGGAAGCGGCTCACAGAGCCGCTTTTTTTGTGCCTTATACCCGATATTTAGGTCAAAGACTCAACATTTTATCGGGTTTATTCATATATTTGACTAAAATAATGCTTATGGTGTCCAGCTGATGTCTCTTTATTGAGACAGATTTAAAATCGGCCATCTTTATAATAAGGCTTTGTTTGGCAAGTAGTATGACAGACTGGATGTAAGGCAGGTGTTATGGGATTTGATGCAGGGAGTGACAAAACCTTAAGCTCACTCGTGATGGTCGGTGGCGCTTATGAGCCTTGGCTGGCAACCCTTGAGCAAGCTGGCTGGCATTGTCATCGCTGCTATGATTTGCGTGCTGCGCAGTCATTGTTACAAGATATCGGCCCTTGTATTGGTATTGTCGATCTCAGCCATAACGACTTTAGCCTCAATGGTGTCGCTTCGCTAGTTAACCGTAACAAGCAGGTGCGTTGGTTAGCCTTGGTGAGAGAAAATCAGCTTACTAATGAAGCGATCTGCCAGTTTATTGTCAGTTTCTGTATTGACTACTTCACCTCACCTGTTCCTAATTCGCAACTGATGAGTACCATTGGTCACCAACTCGGTATGCTGCGTCTTGAGCGCCATGTCTGGCCACAACTCGGTGACCACAGTGATATGGGACTAGAGGGAACGAGCCCGGCGATGAAAAAGTTGCGTGATCAAGTACGTCGTGTCGCGCCAACCGATGTGTCTGTGTTAATCGCCGGCGAGAGCGGTACCGGTAAAGAGCTAGTGGCCCAAGCGATTCATCATGCATCTACTCGTGCGAAAGCGCCGTTTGAGTCGGTGAAATGCTCGGCGTTAGCCGATGAGTCGATGCAGCATGCGTTGCTGGGCGATGAAAAGATGCCAGGGAAAATCCGCCAGTGTCATAAAAGTACCTTGTTTTTTGATGAAATTGGCGACTTACCCCTGCACTTGCAAGGGCACTTACTGCATTTGCTGCAAGAAGGCACCTTGGATATCACCCATGACCAATATAATCGTGATCTCGATGTGCGCGTGATTGCCTCCACACATATGGATTTAGAAAAGCGTGTCGCCGAAGGATTATTTCGCGAAGACTTGTATTATCGATTGAATGTGCTGCGTATTAATATGCCAGCGCTTAAAGATCGCCAGTCCGATGTACCTGAGTTAGCAGAGTATTTTTTGCTTAAGTTTGCACGTCAATATAATACGCAAGCGCGAACCTTTTCTGATGAAGCCAAGCGTGTGCTCAGTAGTTATTCATGGCCGGGTAATGTGCGCGAGCTTATCAACCAGGTGAAGCGCGCGGTATTGCTGGCCGATCATCTGGTGATTGATGCGGAGCACTTAGATTTGCCCCATCAGGGTGATTATAAACAAAGCTTACGTAAAATCCGTGAAGAGTCGGAACGCGATGCGTTAATTGCTGTGCTAGAGGAAAATAAGGGACAAGTATCGGCCGCGGCTAAAGAGCTCGGTGTTTCACGTGCGACCATGTATCGGCTTTTAAATAAACACAATTTGATCCCCGCGCCACGCACGTTTCGTCAATAAACCTTTTGACGTATTTCTATGAAGGTTGATGTACTCAGCCTTGTTTTGAGTGGGGAGCTGGGATCGGAAACAAATAGTCATACAGCCAGTTATAAACAAACGCATAAATCAGATAAAAAATGACGAGCCCAATATCCATGCTCAGAGCTTGCCAAAAGCTCATCGACAGCCACCACATGATAAAGGGGATAGTGGCGACCAGAAGCCCAGCCTCAAAAAGCACAGCATGCAACAGACGCAAGGGGAGGGTTTTGATCACCGAGCCCCGCCGCGCTAACATCGCTTTATCAAAGCCAATGTTGTAGACATAATTCCAGAAGGTGGCGAGAACTGAAAAAATCGCCCCCATCACGCCAAGGTGACCGATCCCAGCCCCAAGGATCCAATTGAGCCCCAAGACCACCAAGATCAAGCCCGTTAGTTCAAAACCGATAGCATGGCGCCATCTATCTGCCTGTGTTCTCATCAAGTTGCCGCGTTAGGTTGGATAATACGGCCAGATTACATGGAATGGACGGCAACGCAACCGAGATAAATGTGATAGTGACTTACTGCGCTGTTGTTTGACGATGTGCGATAAACTCGAAGCTATATTGATATAAACGAAAATAGTTCACTGTATACTCAAATGGCGTGCCATCAACTAATTCACTCACCGATTCAACACGTAAAATAGGTGTGTTTTCTTTGGTATTCAATAGATCAGCGAGCGATAGAGAGGTGCTATCTGGCCAAACGCACTGTCGACTTTTGGCGATCTGCATTCCTTTTTGGTGCTCTATATAATCATATTTTGATGTTTGCATGATATCGATACTAAGGTCGGTAAACATGGCAACCGGCAGATACGTGCACTCTAGAATTTCTGGCTCATCATCGATCAAGCGAAGACGTTGTATCGCATAGATTAATGTGCCTTCCTCAAGATTTAATTTACTAGCAATCGCGTGACTACAAGGACACGTTTCAAACGCAATCACCTTTGAACTTGGGATCTTTCCTTGTGCGGATACTTCTTCGATAAACCCCATTAGTTGAAAGGCATTATGTTGTGCTTTTGGCGCTTTTACATAGCTACCACTGCCTCTCACTCGATAAAGCAGTTCATTATCGACCAATACTTTCATTGCCTTACGTATCGTGACGCGGCTGACATTATAGGTTGCTTGTAGTTCTGCTTCTGTGGGCATCATCGCGCCTGGTGTCAGGGTGCCATCTTTAATCTGCTCAGTGAGTAAATCGGCTATTTGCATGTAGCGAGGTTTCAACATGTCGGCTCCTTTTAGCTGCATGCCCAATCATAACAAACTGTGATCGATAATACATTTAAAGTACATAAATAGATTCTTATCGTGCCCCTGATCAATAAATGACCCTTTGTGTATTTTTAAAGTATCTTTAATGTAATACATTAAAGATACATATTAAGAGGAGACACGATGATGAAACCACAAAAGCTTACTATCGTCGGGGGTGGAAGCACCTACACACTCGGCATGATTAATAGCTTGATCGCTGAGAAAGAGGCATTTCCACTACGCAAAATCACCTTCTATGACATTGACGAACAAAGACAGGCTTCAAACGCAAAAGCAACAGAAATCTTACTGCGCGAAGCTTATCCTGAGGTCGAGGAGTTCGTGTACACCACGGATAAAGAAACCGCATTTTCTGATGCTGATTTTTTCTTTATTCAGATCCGCACGGGTGGATTACCGATGCGTGAGCGTGATGAGCAGGTTCCACTTTCTTATGGCTGTGTCGGTCAAGAAACCTGTGGCGCGGGTGGAATGGCTTATGGGCTGCGTTCTATCGGTGACATGATTACCTTGGTCAATGAAATCCGCGCGTTTGCTCCTGACGCGTGGATTCTAAACTACACCAACCCTGCTGCCATTGTAGCTGAAGCGCTACAGCGCCAGTTTCCTGATGACAACCGCATTCTAAACATCTGCGATATGCCTGCCGCCATTATGGTGAGTTATGCACAATTACTTGGTTGCGAGATCTGGGATTTGGTGCCGGAATACTTTGGGCTGAACCACTTTGGATGGTTTACCAAGGTACGAAATCGAGAAGGTGTTGACCTTACCGCTGAGATTAAACGCATCATTCTGGAAGAGGGGATCAGTGCTGTCGATCCAGAAATTGCTGATGATCCTTCATGGCAGGCAACGTTCAAAAACATGCAAACGATGCTACGGGATAATCCAGAGTACTTACCGAATACTTACCTACAGTACTACTTATACCCAGAAAAAATGGTTGAAAAAGAGGATATCGCTAATACGCGAGCGCGCCAAGTGATCAATGGGCGAGAAAAGCGGGTGTTTAGCCTGAATGAGCGCATCATTGCCGCGGGCACCACCGCTAATGAGCACCTTCACGCAGACATTCATGGGCGCTATATGGTTCGCGTGGCGGCCTCGTTGGCATATAACCGTGGTGAGACGTATCTGGTTATTGTGCCGAATGATGGCGCGATCGCAAATATTCAGAATGATGCCATGGTGGAAGTACCGGCAGCGTTAACCAATGACGGCCCGAAACGCTTTGCGGTCGGAACCATCCCTACGTTCCAAAAAGCACTGATCGAAGGCCAACTCGGCTACGAAAAGCTGGTCGTTGATGCCTGGTTTAGCGGAGATCGACAAACACTGGTCAACGCGCTCACGCTCAATCGCACCGTTGTGGATGTGCCAAAAGCGCAACAGATCGTCGATGAGCTTCTACGTGTTAACGCCGACTATCTACCGCAATTTCATTAATAATACGATGCCCCAGAGACCATCTGGGGCCAAAACCTGGGAGCGATCATCATGAAAGATATGATCCAGCGCTTTGGCGCAGCAATGTTTGTCCCTGTGCTCCTCTTTCCTGCCGCCGGTATGTTATTAGGCTTATCGGTGATGTTGCTCAACCAAGATCTCTTTCCTTGGGCGGTGGAAGGCAGTGCATGGGTAAAAGTGTCAACGATCCTTCTCCAAGCCTCGTTGGCGGTGTTTAAAAATATGGCCCTGGTGTTTGCGGTAGGGTTACCGATAGCACTAGCAAAATCTGCATCCGGGCGTGCAGTACTGGCCACACTAGTGTCATACATCACCTTTAATTATGTGATTGGTGGCATTTTACAGTTCTGGGGACCTGAGCTTGGGGTGAATTATGTGGAGGGTGAGCGTGGACTGACTGATGTTGGCGGTATATTGACTTTGGATACTAACCTATTGGGCGCCATCGTCATTGCTAGCCTCTCCGTTTGGGTTCACAATCGTTTCTTCGACAAAAAACTGCCAAACTGGGCGGCAGTGTTTGGTGGCACCCCCTTGGTGGTTATTGTGAGTTTCCCGATCATGGTACTCATGGCGATCATCACCTGTTTTACTTGGCCAAGTATTCAGCACGGCATTAATAATCTACAAACCTTTTTAGTCGGTGCTGGTTCATTCGGGGTATGGATGTTCACCTTCCTTGAGCGGATTATGATCCCAACGGGTCTGCATCATTTTGTCTACGGTCCCGTATTTTATGGACCCGTAGCGGTGGATGGCGGCACGGTGGCTCATTGGATTCAAAATATCCAAAACTTTGCCAGCAACCCTGCGCCTTTAACCGAGCAATTCCCACAAGGTGGCTTGATGTTGACTGGGATGGGGAAAGTCTTTGGCTGTACCGGTATTGCCATGGCCCTTTACGCAACCGCGAAACCAGAAAACAAGAAAATGGTGCTCGGTTTAGTACTCGGTGCGGCATTGACGGCCATTCTTACTGGGATCACTGAGCCGATTGAGTTTACCTTCCTGTTTATCGCGCCAGCATTGTTTGCACTCCACGCGGTATTGGCAGCGACCATGGCAACTATTGCCTATTGGTTTGGTGTCTCAGGTAACTTCCAGACTGGGATCATCGACTTTATTTTTCAAAATTGGTTACCGCTAGGCAGCTTGCATGGCGATACATATATAGTGCAAGTGCTCATCGGCCTGAGTTTCACCGCTATTTACTTTGTGGTATTCCGCGCGCTGATTTTGAAATTTGATATCCCCACGCCCGGCCGGGCAGCGCAGAGGCGAAGCTTTATACCAAAGCCGACTATAAGGGTGCGCAGCAAAGCGATTCATCGAGCGGTGTGATTGATGGCGGGCAAGCGAGTGCGTTTATTGAAGGGCTAGGTGGTAAAGACAACATAGCCTTGCTTACCAATTGTGCAACACGGTTGCGTATCAAGGTGCATGAGCCAGAAAAAGTAGCGGAAACGCAATATTTTCAGGCGCATGGTGCAGTCAACATGGTACGTAATGGTGATAGCTTTCAAATTATTGTCGGCTTAACCGTACCTCAGGTTCGCGAAGAAATGACGCAATTGACACGAGCGTAGGTTTTGCGCCTCAAGACAAGGAATGAAGAGCGGTACTGGGTACCGCTCTTATGCATTGAGGCTAATATAAGCTAGGAGTTAATCGTACTTAGGTACTATTGATTAGAGTGTTATTAGTGGTAATGTTCGTTGGTTACGAAAAGTCGTTTGAGTCTGAGTCAGTTGTTGCCCAATTTAAGGTGATACTCAGTGTGGCCATCGAATAATAATTGAGAGCGTGTAATGTCTGAAATTGAAGAAGAGCTGTTACTAGCCTTTAAATTGAGTAGGGTGATTACTTACGACGTTTTAGATCGTTGCGCTTTCCCTTACGGGGATATTGCCAAAGAAAAATTATCTAATGAAAAGGATATCATTAGAGAAAATGGATACGAATATTATTATCTAGGTAGAGAGCTCTCAGATCTTGACCGGAAAAAAATTCTATCAATCATCGATAATGATGATAGAGTCTTCAGGTTTGTAAGTGTGTTACCTAAAGAAGGAGTAAATATATTATATAAAACCTTGCTGAAGTATGAGAGTGATGTGAATCATTACGTGAGTGTTATCTTACAGGTGATGATTGATCTTAACTTAAGTGAAACGCCACTATTCTTAGTGAATAAGCTGATGCGGCAAGGGTTCAATTTAGAAAAGAGAGTGCTCGTCAAAGCGATTAAAATATATCTTGTTTTTGGGAAATTCGAACAAGCTAAGCTATGTTATAACGTTTTTTTCGGTAATGATAACCCAGACACGAGTAGCTATGGTGAAATACTCTTGTATCATATCGTGCGTCGGCTAGAGCACGGTGAAACACTCAGTGCTGATTTGTTTTTTGAAAAGTATCAGCTTGGTAAAATTGACATTGATGACGAAGAGGTAATTGACTTACTCACATCGACTGCTCAAGAGTTATTTCTTCTTAGCCGATTTGATGATTGCCAACATCTTCTTAAAAATCTCCTTCCGTTATGCCAAAGACGAAAGCGTTGGATTAGTCTGTATTATGGCTATTTCCTCAATATACTTTGCGCGGCAATGAGTGATAATTACGAGACTGCGTTAGGTCGTTATGACTTATATACGCTATTGCCTTACCGAACACATAAAATGCAGTACATGACGACGGTGGCTATTATTATTTCATCACTCTGGTCAGGTAAAGGACTACACACGATAGAGAACTATATTAATCGCTTTAAGCGTGATTATTTATCATCTACTGATAACTGTTTTTATCAGATATACTCTTTGTACTGCAACATGCTAATTGAGGTATCGAGAGAGCGGTTCTCCTTTAAAAACTTTGTTGCGTTTGAGAGAAAGCTCATCTCCGTTTATGAATATAACCAGGTATCAGAAGCTTGGAATACCCCTGATTTCTACTCGCTGTATGAGTTAGCTCGATGTCGAGATAAACGTGTCAGACTGCCGTGTATTGTAAAGTCATCTTTTGTTGAACACTTTTACCAAGAGCAAATTAGAAATTATTTGAGAAATAGACCTTGTCACTTTAAGCCCCCCATCCTTTTTGTCTTTTTGAAGCGAAATGTACAAGATAGACATTTACAAAAGGATGGCACAGGATGTCATGCTTTATCTAAAAAAGAACGAGAAATCGTGGAGCTTCTTAAGCTGGGCTACTCTTACAAAGATCTTGCTAGCGCACTAAATATATCAATCAACACGGTTAAGTCCCATGCGAACAATATATATAAGAAACTCGGTGTTAAGGGGCGCTATGACTTATTGTGATTTTTGTTAATAGAGTCACCTGATTTTGTTGTTTTTTCCATTTACCTTGAGTTTCGTACCAGAGTACTATTTACCCATATAGCGCCTAGCGGTATTTTATGATTAACTTCTATTTACCTGGTGTTTTATAATGAATTACTCTGCTGTTTACTCATTATTACTGCTGGCCTCGTTCACTTCATTTTCTGCTTACTCTAACACGAATAATTCAATATCACTTGAGTACAGACACTCTCTTTATGACAGTGGAGAAATAATTGACGGACATGCGAACGGCGCTCAGTTTACCTATTACTATCAACTGTTAGAGGGTACCTCAATCTATGCTGGGTGGAGCTATGACGCGATAGAGCATAAAAGCCATCTATCATTAGAGGGTATCGATAAAACAGGCTATTCCCTTGGTTTGACCTTAACGCGTGATTATGCCTGTATCCAAGCAGGATTATACGGGGGACTCACCTATAAGCATTATGAGTTCGATGTCGATGAGAGTGATGAGCCAAAAGACTTTGGGCATGAGTGGGGGTATGAGCTTGGCGGTATCGTGATGCGACCCTTAAGCGAAAACATTCATGTGATGTCTCGTCTCGGCTATGAGTCCTCGCAAGATGATGTATATATAACAGACTCTAGACAGGAAGTTGATGATAACTATCTGTTTTCTCTTGGTGTCTTGTATAAATTTTAATGCCTAGATAGCAGTTTTATGGGAGAGGGGAATGAAGAAGTTAGGGTTTAGACAATCGCTCCTTATGGGGGTGTTGATATTGGTATCCTTATCATTGGGTGTGGTCAGTCTTTTCACATATCTTAATGTCTATGACGCATTTAAGCAGGATAAAGAGAAAACGGTTAGGGAATATGTAGAAGCGAATGCCGGAACCATTTCATCCTACTTTGATGAAAAAGAAAGTGTCTTATTAAATCTTTCAGAATACTACAAAAGTAACCCTTTTCCAGATAATAAAATAGCGCTGGTCAAGCATATCGCTGCCTCGACGAATATGGACAGTGTGGTGTTTACTTCTGGAAATGGCAAAGCTTATTGGAATCAACAGGGTGCCGACTGGCCAGGACACATATATAAAGGCGATGCACGAAATAGAGAGTGGTACAAAGCGGCTGTATCGACAAATGGCGTTGCGACAACGCGAGCTTACAAAGGCGCTGAGAGAATGTGGATGTCGATGGCCACTCAAATAGGAAACGATGTCCTCTCTTTTGATTTTGACTTGTCAAAAATGAATAAGATTGTTGAGTCTTTCCAAGAGATGGATGGGGCAGTCGCGGTGATTATGGATAGGCACTCAACCATTCTCGCCTCCTCAAGTCCAAATATTTCTAATGGCGAGCAAGCTACGTCACTGGCGGGCTTTTCCAGTGTTGCTAGGGCTGTCATCAATAGTACTCAACCCAAGTATCAAGAGTATACCTATGGGGGAGTTGAAAAAGTGTTTTTCTCGGCGCCGCTAGAGATTGCTGATACAACGTGGTTTTTGGGCGTCTCTGTAGAGGACGAAAAAACATTTGCACCGATTTATCAAACTCGCACCACCACAATACTCATGGTGTTCGCGGGCATCCTGGCAGCCATCGCTGCTTTCTATCTGTTAATCAATAAGCTGTACCGTCCTATCACCTCTCTTCGTGTGTTGGCAGAGGATCTTTCCAGTGGTGAAGCCGATCTCACTAAACGTCTTAACCTTGAGCGCAATGATGACTTGGGTGACATTGGTCGAGGTATTGATGCATTTATTGATAAAGTCCATCGTGCCGTTGCTGATATCGTCGAGGTCTCTTTAGGACTGGCTGATAATGTCGAGCGGTTACAATCGCTTACCGAGGAAAACGCTGAGAGTATTGGTCAGCACTCGGTTGAAACTGAGCAAGTGGCAACAGCCATTGAAGAAATGAACAGTACCGCCCATTCGGTCGCGCAAAGCGCCGTTAAAGCGTCCCAGATCACTGTAGAGGCATCAGAGTTAGGCGGGCAATCAGAAGAAGTGGTGAGAAAAGCGCAGTCGCTCAACGAGCGCTTGTTAGAAGATATGGAAGCCTCTGTTGCCTTGGTGAGCGACATGAACGCCAGCAGTGACAACATTAATGGCGCATTGAAGGTGATTGGAGAAATTGCAGAGCAAACCAATTTGTTGGCGCTTAATGCGGCAATAGAAGCGGCGCGTGCTGGTGAGCAGGGACGAGGCTTCGCGGTAGTCGCGGATGAAGTCAGGACGCTTGCGAGTCGGACAATGGACAGCACCAAGGAAATCGATAAGGTGCTTTCTGCGCTATTAGCTAGTAGCGAACAAATGTCTGCAGCGATTAATCGTACAAAACAAATGTGTGTTGATACGGCTTCCGGTCAAGAACAGGTGGCTACAAGCTTGAGAACGATGGCGGAGTACGCAAAAGAAACCGACGATGCCAGTACGCAAATCTCAACAGCGGCTGAAGAGCAATCAGCGGTGTCTGCGGACATCAGCGAAAACATGAATAGGATTAGGACCATTGTAGCGTCAATTAGCAAAGGGAGTGATGTGGTCACAGAAGAAGCCGAGAAAATTGGTCGTCTGAACTCACGTCTGCATGAAACGGTTAAGCGATTCAGAGTATAAATCGAGGTTTTGGTGTTGATGGGTAGCAATCATTGTATGTCAGACGCCATAAAAGACACAAAAGAGCGGCTTTTTTTTGAACTTGTTGTGAATAGCCTAATAAGGCTTTACTCCTACATTAGCACTGTAGATAAGCATGTTTCCTTATCGGAGCGGAAGCGTTTGTTGCTTGTTTACTATAAACGTATGTTAGATAACCCAAAATATAAGCTGATACGTCAGGACATGCGAGGTTTTATTCATGGGTGCCGAAGTAAAAGTTTTGATATGGAAGCGGCCTTATTGAAGCTCTACTTTAGTTCTCATCCATGTGCATACTAGGCTATTGTTGCGGGTTATTTTTCGAAAACTGGTAGCGAGATTATTACTCTAGCCATTTATAATGTTTTTTAGGGGAGAAATATGCTGGGGGCTTATAGTGGTATTTTCAAAGAGGTCTATAAGCCTCAATGCATCCATTGTGATCGACAAGCTGGGCGACAAGTAAAAAAGGCGAGCTGTGAACAGTATTTAAATAATATGATTGGTTTTGTATTGAGCGACAATTACGGTGGCCGGTCTAGCGACAATTATCTTGGCCGGTTGA
>NZ_JABWMG010000025.1:0-41679 GCF_013366455.1 Salinivibrio sp. EAGSL
ACCTTGCGGCGCCAGAACCTAAATCTGGTGCGTCTACCAATTCCGCCACTTCCGCTTTCCAAGTTGTTCATCTCACTTCATGGTAGTTGAAGAAAGATGGCGCGTCCGGGAGGATTCGAACCTCCGACCGCCTGGTTCGTAGCCAGGTACTCTATCCAGCTGAGCTACGGACGCGTTGGCTGGGGTACCAGGATTCGAACCTGGGAATGACGAGATCAAAACCCGTTGCCTTACCGCTTGGCGATACCCCAACTGAGGCGCGCATAATAGGCTGGTTTTTATCGGGAGTCAATACCTGATTTTACCAACCGCACAACTTTTCGCCTATCAAGCTAAAAAGCCGCTGTGCGCGCTCAATAGTCAGTATTCTACTTTTTTTTCGGCCGTTGCCAAGCCTCAATTGTCCTTGGTTTGGCGCGAGTGATGATTAGTTGACCATCCGCGACATCTTTACTGATGGTACTGCCCGCGCCAACGGTGACCCCTTCACCAATCACCACCGGGGCGACGAGCTGAGAGTCCGATCCAATAAAGGCATTATCTTTAATCACGGTTTTATGTTTATTGGCACCATCGTAATTACAGGTGATCACGCCAGCGCCGATATTCACGCCGCATCCCACCTCAGTATCACCAAGATACGTCAGGTGGTTGGCTTTAGAGCCTTCGCCAAGTTGGCTTTTTTTCATTTCCACGAAGTTGCCCACATGGGCATTGCGTGCCATTTCAGCGCCGGGACGTAGCCGCGTAAACGGCCCAACCGTGCAGTCTTCCCCGACGCTAGCACCTTCCACCACGCTATAAGGGCGAATTAAGGTGTTGTCATCAATCTCGCAATCAATCAGTACGCTTCCGGCCCCGATAGTGACGTTATCACCCAAGGTCACACTGCCTTCGATGATGACGTTGGCATCAATGGTGACATCTCGGCCACATTGCAACTGGCCGCGTAGATCAAAGCGCGCCGGATCGGTAAGCATGACGCCGCTCAGTAGCAGTTGCTCGGCTTGCATTTTTTGATACTCACGCTCAAGACGAGAGAGCTGCAGGCGGTTATTGACGCCTTCGACTTCGACAGCATTGACGGGGTGAACCGCTTGAATAGCCCGGCCTTGTTGATGCGCCAGCGCAATCACATCCGTAAGGTAAAACTCGCCTTGGGCATTATTATTGTCTAGCTGCGACAACCAATGACGTAGGTCGCGTCCTGTTGCCACCAATACGCCGGTGTTAATTTCGGTGATCGCAAGCTGACTGTCAGTCGCATCTTTTTGCTCGACAATCGCGACCACTTCCCCTTTTTCACGCACAATACGACCGTAACCGGTTGGATCGTCCTGATGCACAGTTAACAGCCCAATCCCGCCCTCTGGCTGCCCTTCTAGCAAACGCGTTAAGGTTTGCTCTGAAATTAAGGGCACATCGCCATAGAGCACCAACACTTGCTCATCATCGGCGAAATGTGGCGCAGCTTGTTGCACTGCATGGCCTGTCCCGAGCTGCTCGGCTTGTAAGCACCAATTCACCGGCGAGTGAGCTAACACACGCTGCATGGTTTCACCACCATGGCCATACACTAAATGAATTTGCGAAGCGCCGAGGCCATGGCAGGTATCAATCACATGTTCAACCATTGGTTTACCAGCCAATGTGTGAAGCACTTTAGGGGTTTGAGAATACATGCGCGTGCCCTTACCGGCCGCGAGAATAACCGCACTGTATTGCATAGTCTTTCCGTGATGAGGGTTGATTTGAATAAATAATGAGGCTCAGTGTAACGCTTTTTGGTGGTAAGACGCACCTAGCAGATATCACGTCACGCGGCACATAAAAAAAGCGACGCCGAAGCGTCGCTTATATTCTTACCGTAAGTGCCTGATTAACGCTTGTGTTTGGTCAGCTCGATCACTCGAAGCTTCGCAACCGCTTTAGCCAGGTCACTGGCCGCTTGAGCAAAGTCGACGTCTTTATGCTGATTATGGATTTTATCCTCAGCGCGACGCTTCGCTTCTTCTGCCTTGGCTTGGTCTAGCTCTTCACCACGAATTGCCGTATCAGCCAGTACAGTGACTGTACTAGGCTGAACTTCAAGCGTGCCGCCAGAAAGATAAATGATCTCTTCGCTACCGCCTTGCTTGACGATACGCACCATGCCCGGCGTGATAGCGGTCAGCAGCGGTGTGTGTCCTGCGTGAATACCCAGTTCACCTTCGCTACCGGTCACCTGAATATGCTCGGCACGGCCAGAGAACAATCGTCGCTCTGCACTGACCACATCCAGATGGAAGGTTATCGCTGCCATATCGCCTCCTACTCAAGCCTTACAGGTTTTTCGCTTTTTCGAGTACTTCGTCGATGCTACCGCAGTACAGGAAAGCCTGCTCTGGAATATCATCGTACTCGCCACTGAGCAGGCCTTTGAAGCTTGCAATAGTATCTTTCAGCGAAACATAAACACCTGGTTGGCCGGTGAACACTTCAGCGACGTGGTAAGGTTGAGTCAAGAAACGTTCAATCTTACGTGCACGTGCAACCGTTAGCTTATCTTCTTCAGATAGCTCATCCATACCCAGAATAGCAATAATGTCTTTCAGCTCTTTATAGCGCTGAAGCACAGATTGCACACCACGTGCCATATCATAGTGGTCTTGACCTACCACCAAGGGGTCCAACATACGTGATGTCGAATCCAATGGGTCGATCGCTGGGTACATACCCATAGACGCGATGTTACGTGACAATACAACCGTTGCATCCAAGTGGGCAAAGGTGGTGGCTGGTGACGGGTCAGTCAAGTCATCCGCTGGCACGTAAACCGCCTGTACGGAAGTAATCGAACCAGTACGGGTAGACGTGATCCGCTCTTGCAATACACCCATCTCTTCAGCGAGCGTTGGCTGATAACCTACTGCTGATGGCATACGACCCAACAGTGCAGATACCTCAGTACCGGCAAGGGTATAGCGATAGATGTTGTCGATGAACAGTAGAACATCACGGCCATCATCACGGAATTTTTCCGCCATGGTTAGACCGGTCAGTGCGACACGCAGGCGGTTACCTGGTGGCTCGTTCATCTGACCATACACCATGGCCACTTTTGACTCTTCAGGGTTTTCGATATTAACAACACCGGCTTCCTGCATTTCGTAGTAGAAGTCGTTACCCTCACGAGTACGCTCCCCTACACCAGCAAATACAGACAGACCTGAGTGTTGCAGTGCGATGTTGTTGATAAGCTCCATCATGTTGACGGTTTTACCAACACCCGCACCACCGAACAAACCGATTTTACCGCCTTTCGCAAACGGGCAGATAAGGTCGATAACCTTAACACCGGTTTCCAAAAGCTCAGTGGAATTCGATTGTTCTTCGTAAGTTGGCGCTTCACGGTGAATCGAGTAGCGCTCTTTTTCACCAAGATCGCCACGCTCATCAATTGCATCACCCAGAACGTTGACGATACGTCCTAGCGTTGCTTCCCCAACAGGGACTTGGATTGCAGCCCCTGAGTTTTCTACTTCGATTCCACGACGCAGACCATCAGATGAGCCCATAGCGATAGCACGAATTACGCCACCACCTAGCTGCTGCTGAACTTCCAACACCAGACGCTCGCCTTCACGTTTCACATTCAACGCATCATATACCTTAGGCACTGCGTCTTGTGGAAACTCTACGTCGACTACCGCACCGATGATCTGAACGATCTTACCTGTAGCCATCGTTATTCCTCTAAACTAGTTCGTTAACCTTTGCCTTTACACCGCACTTGCGCCAGAAACAATCTCTGACAGCTCTTGGGTGATCGCAGCCTGACGGGCTTTGTTGTACACCAACTGCAGATCATCAATCAGATTACCTGCATTGTCGGTCGCAGCTTTCATCGCCACCATACGCGCCGCTTGCTCACTGGCGAGGTTTTCCACCACACCTTGATACACTTGTGACTCGGCATAGCGAACCAACAAAGTATCGAGCAAGGGCTTCGGCTCAGGCTCATAGATATAATCCCAAGCGTGGCTAGTCTGCATATCCTCGTCGTCTGACTTGGGCAAAGGCAGCAATTGATCGATCACTGGGGTCTGCACCATGGTGTTCTCAAATTTATTGAAAACAACATATAAGCGGTCCAGCTCACCTTCATTGTATTTTTTCAGCATCACCCCGACCGTACCGATCAGGTCTTCCAGTACGGGGGTATCCCCCAAACCAGAGGTTTGTGCGACTACATTTCCGCCGTAATTGTTAAAGAAAGCGGTCGCTTTCGCCCCAACCAATGCCATATCGATCTCAGCACCTTTGTGGGTCCAGCTTTCCATATCTGTGATGACATTTTTGAACAGGTTAATGTTCAAGCCACCACACAATCCGCGGTCAGTAGAAATGATGATGTAACCAACGCGCTTGGCTTCCCGCTCTTCCAAATAAGGATGACGGTACTCCAAGTTACCCAGTGCAAGATGACCGATCACTTTGCGCATAGTGACAGCATATGGACGTGACGACTCCATGGCTTCTTGCGTTTTACGCATTTTGGAGGCTGCCACCATTTCCATCGCTTTAGTGATCTTCTGTGTGTTTTTCACACTTCCGATCTTAGTACGAATCTCTTTTGCGCCGGCCATAGTTACTCTCCGTTAGTGGGTGACCACCTAAGTGGTCACCTACAATGTTACCAAGTCTGGGTCGCTTTGAAGTCGTCCAACAGCTTTCTCAACTGCGCTTCAACGTCATCGTTGTAAGCACCAGACTCATCAATCTGAGCAGCTAGGTCGGCATACTGCGCCTTCGCAAAGGCGAGCAGAGAGTGCTCAAAGTCACCGATCTTGTTCAGCTCAACGTCTTCCAAGTAGCCTTTTTCAGCCGCAAAAATAACCATGGCCTGCTCAAAGACAGACATTGGCGCATATTGCATCTGCTTCATCAGCTCGGTCACTTTCTGACCGTGATCCAATTGCTTCTTGGTTGCGTCATCCAGATCCGATGAGAACTGAGCAAATGCAGCAAGCTCACGATATTGTGCCAAGGCTGTACGAATACCGCCTGACAGTTTTTTCATGATCTTAGTTTGCGCAGAGCCACCGACACGAGAGACCGAGATACCTGGGTCAACCGCGGGACGGATACCGGCGTTGAACAGCTCAGTTTGCAGGAAGATCTGACCATCGGTGATCGAGATAACGTTGGTCGGTACGAATGCAGACACGTCACCCGCTTGGGTTTCAATGATAGGCAAGGCGGTTAATGAACCGGTTTTACCTTTCACTTCACCTTTGGTGAACTCTTCGACATAGTGCGCGTTTACACGTGCAGCCCGCTCAAGAAGACGTGAGTGCAAGTAGAAAACGTCACCTGGATAGGCTTCACGGCCTGGTGGGCGACGCAATAGCAATGAAATCTGACGATAAGCAACGGCTTGCTTCGACAAATCATCATACACAATCAGCGCATCTTCACCGCGGTCACGGAAATACTCGCCCATTGCACAACCTGCATAAGGTGCCAGGTATTGCAGAGCAGCCGCTTCAGAAGCCGATGATACGACGATGATGGTGTTTTTCAGTGCATCATGCTCTTCCAGCTTGCGAACTACGTTTGCAATGGTTGAGGCTTTTTGACCAATCGCGACATAAATAGAGTAGA
Source organism: Salinivibrio sp. EAGSL (assembly GCF_013366455.1). Taxonomy (NCBI): domain Bacteria; kingdom Pseudomonadati; phylum Pseudomonadota; class Gammaproteobacteria; order Vibrionales; family Vibrionaceae; genus Salinivibrio; species Salinivibrio sp. EAGSL. The sequence continues at coordinate 5,647 of NZ_JABWMG010000025.1, forward strand.
TACCAGAGTTTTTCTGGTTAATGATCGCATCGATCGCCAACGCTGTTTTACCGGTTTGGCGGTCACCGATGATCAGCTCACGCTGGCCTCGGCCGATAGGGATCATTGAGTCAACCGCTTTATAGCCGGTTTGAACAGGTTGATCGACCGATTGACGAGCGATAACGCCCGGCGCAATCACTTCGACAGGCGAAGTGGTTTCGGTTTCGATCGGTCCTTTACCGTCGATTGGCTCACCCAAGGTGTTCACCACACGACCTAACAGTTCAGGACCCGTCGGTACTTCAAGAATGCGACCAGTACCGGTGACTTTCATGCCTTCTTGTAGGTCCGAATACGGACCCATCACAACCGCACCTACAGAGTCACGCTCAAGGTTTAATGCTAGCGCATAACGGTTACCAGGCAGTTCAATCATTTCCCCTTGCATCGCATCAGCAAGGCCATGGATACGAATAATACCGTCGCTGACTGACACGATGGTACCTTCGTTACGCGCTTCACTCACAACGTCGAATTTTTCGATGCGTTGTTTGATCAGATCGCTAATTTCCGTGGAATTAAGTTGCATGCTCCAATTCCCCAAATCAAGACTGCAATGCATCGCTCAGGCGGCGCATACGGCCACTTACTGAGTTATCGATGACCAAGTCTCCAGCTCGAATAATAACCCCGGCAACCAGGGCTTCGTCTACACTACAGTTCAGCTTTACTTTGCGCTCAAAACGCGTCGTTAGCTTTTCACTGATGGCTTGTTGTTGCTCTTCGGAAAGAGCCGTCGCTGACGTGACTTGCACATCAACTTCTTTTTCCAATTCCGCGCGCATGGCGAGAAACTGTTCACAAACTTCAGGAAGCGCTTTTAGACGCTTGTTTTCCGCCATCATTTTAATCAAATTTTGGCCGAAATCGTTGAGCTGATCGCCACCCACTGTGATGAAAATATCTGCTAATTTCTCGGCAGAGTAGGACGCGTCTAACATATGTTTTACGCGCTCATCACGGGCAATCTCAGCAGTAAAGGCAAGCATTTCAGCCCATTGGACTAACTCGCCTTTTTCTACCGCAAAATCAAAGGCTGCTTTCGCGTAGGGGCGAGCGAGTGTTGTCAGTTCAGACATTGCTGCCCCTCCTTCTTACAGTTCTGCAGTGATTTTATCGAGAAGATCTTTATGCGCGTTCTGGTCAATAGAACGCTCAATAATTTTCTCGGCACCAATAACAGCGAGCGATGCGACTTGCTTACGCAGCTCATCGCGTGCACGGTTACGCTCTGCTTCCAACTCGGCCTTACCCTGGTTTAGGATATTGTCGCGCTCAGCAGCCGCTTCGGCACGTGCCTCATCGAGGATTTGTGCTTTGCGTTTGTTGGCCTGCTCGATAATGTCAGTTGCATTGCGCTTCGCTTCTTTCAATTGATCAGAAGCGTTCGCCTGGGCTAAATCCAGGTCTTTGGCGGCGCGATCAGCCGCCGCGAGACCGTCAGCGATTTTTTTCTGACGCTCTTCAATCGCTTGCATCAATGGTGGCCATACATATTTCATGCAGAACCACACAAAGATAGTGAACGCGATTGCCTGGCCTAGCAGAGTTGCGTTGATATTCACAACGGCGCCTCCTTAATCATAAGCTAAAGGGTCTGTTCAGCTATTAGCCAGTTTACAGTTGACCTACGAATGGGTTCGCGAACGTGAACAGCAGTGCAATTACGATACCGATCATTGGAACCGCATCAAGAAGACCCGCGATGATGAACATCTTAACTTGCAGCATAGGAGCCATCTCAGGTTGACGTGCTGCACCTTCAAGGAATTTACCACCCAGCAGGGCGAAACCAATCGCAGTACCAAGGGAAGCAAGACCTACAATGATGCCCACGGCAATTGCAGAAAAGCTCAATAAAGTTTCCATCACTATCTCCAGTTTTCGTTGTCGGCTATAAGCCAATAATGACTAACAAATTGCTTTCTAAAAAATGTCATCAATGATCTGAGTCTTCGTGCGCCTGCGAGAGATACACGACGGTCAACATCATAAAGACAAAGGCTTGAATCGTAATGACTAGAATGTGGAAAATTGCCCACGGCACAGAACCCAGCCATTGCGCCCACCACGGCAGTAACGCCGCGATAAGAATAAATACCACCTCACCGGCAAACATGTTACCGAACAGACGCATCCCAAGAGAAATAGGCTTCGCCAGTAACGAAACTATCTCCAACAGGAGGTTGAACGGAATCATGATCGGGTGATTAAACGGGTGTAACGCTAGCTCTTTAGCAAAGCCACCGATACCCTTTATCTTGATGCTGTAAAAAATCATCAAGAAGAACACGCCCAGCGCCATTGCAAGGGTGATATTTACGTCTGCAGTTGGAACCACTTTTAAATATGGAATACCCAACCAGTGTTCCGCCGGATAAGGAAGAAAATCGATAGGAATTAAGTCCATCGTATTCATCAGGAATATCCAGACGAAGATAGTCAGGGCCAAAGGTGCGATCAGCGGATTGCGTCCATGGAAGGTTTCGCGGACATTGTCATCAACGAATTCAACCAAGATTTCGACAAAACACTGAAGCTTACCCGGGACACCTGTCGATGCTTTCTTTGCCACTGATCGGAAAATGCCTAAGAAGACGATACCGATGAGGACAGAGAAAAACAGGCTATCAATATGAACCGCCCAAAACCCCTCACCGCTTGACAAGTGTGTCAGGTGGTGAGTGATGTAGCTAGACGGTGTAAGCGCATCACCTGACGCAGCCATAACTCATCCTATTTGTTGTTGTTAATGAATAAAACTGGCGCAAAGATATTAATCCCTAATGCCAGCAAATAGGCCAGTTTGAGGGGAACAAGTTCCACCTCGACATACAGGTAAGCAAGGACAAACAAGACGACGGTCAGTGAAATTTTTAAGACTTCACCGCCAAAGAAGGACGCGACCACAAATTTTGCAGCTCTTGCCCCACTAAAGAGGAAAGCACACGACGCAAACACAGCATTGGCTATCACAAAGATACCCCCACCGATTAACGCGGATTTTCCCCAGTCGACATTGATAGCAAGTGCCATCAAGATTGCCGTTGCTAATACGACGCCAGCCTGCAAAAGCACCAATTTTGTCGCGATTTCACGACCCGGCCGCGCGAGCGTCGATACCATGTATTTGTTCCTCGATTCCGTTCCACTTAGCACTGTTGCCGTGCTGGGAAAACAGCAAAAATTATACGTTTCGCCCCGACTAATGCAATCGCATCAATGTAAAAAAGCAGGGAAAATTTTACAACAGCGTAACCTGATCACAGTAAGCACTTTTATGTAACAAAAAGCGACTGGCATAAGTCACATTTCTTCGTCGAAAATTGCAAGAATTTGCGCTAACTTTTCAGATTCTTCGAAATTAATCACTAATTTCCCACTGCCGTTTTTCTGTTGTGTTAAAGCGACACTCACGCCAAATTTATCGCCCAGGCGTTGCTGAAGGGCTTCAACTTCAGGTGATAATTTAGGCTTTTTCGCTTCAACTGGTGGCGAAAGCATTTTTTTTACCAGTTTTTCTATTTGGCGAACCGTCATTTTCTTATTGACCGCGGTCAAAGCCGCATCAATTTGTACGTCGCCTTCCAGTGCCAGCAAGGCACGTGCGTGGCCCATTTCGAGTTGTTTGTTGAGCAGCAATTGCCGCACCCCGGATTCCAAACCATTTAACCGAAGTAGGTTACTAATAGTGGTCCGAGACTTTCCCAGTGACTCAGCAAGCTGTTGGTGAGTCAGTTCAAATTCATCTACTAAGCGCGCCAATGCCTGCGCTTCTTCCATTGCATTCAAGTTTTCGCGTTGAATGTTTTCAATTAAAGCGACCGCGCTCGCGACCTTATTGCTCATTTCCCGTACCAAACAAGGAACTTGCTTTAATCCTGCTTGTTTAGCGGCTCGCCAACGACGTTCACCGGCGATGATCTCATAGCGTCCCGCCGCGATCTGACGCACGACTAAAGGTTGAATCACACCTTGAGCGCGAATTGACTCCGTCAGTTCTTCCAGTGCGTCTTCAGCCATGCCTTGGCGCGGCTGATACTGACCCGGCTCCAGCATAGTGACCGACAACTGTTGTAATTCGCTATTGCTGGTATCTGTCGATTCAGGGGCCACTGTTTGTGAAGACTGTGCCTGTGCACTGGTCGCCAATAGGGCATCGAGGCCCTTTCCAAGCCCGCGTTTCGCTGAATTCATTGTTTTCCTCAGGCATTGACAGCGTCTGGCGAGGAGCGAGCTTGCTCTTCGCGACGCAGAATTTCACCCGCAAGGGCGAGGTAGGCTTTAGCACCGCTCGATAGTTTGTCGTAGTACATGGCGGGTCGGCCATGACTTGGCGCTTCCGCGAGCCGCACATTGCGGGGAATCACTGTACGATACACCTTATCACCGAAGTGTTTTTTGATCTGATCCGATACTTCGGTCGCTAATCGGTTTCTTGGGTCGTACATAGTGCGCAAGACACCTTCAACGTGAAGGTCGGCGTTCACCACGCTTGCCAGCTTGCTAATGGTATCCATTAAAGCAGTCAGTCCTTCCAGGGCAAAGTACTCACATTGCATCGGGACAAGAACGGAATTAGCCGCAGTCATCGCATTGATGGTCAGAAGGTTCAGGGAAGGGGGACAGTCAATAAAAATATAATCATAACGGTCAACAACAGTCTCGAGCATCGTGCGTAGACGAACCTCTCGAGCGAACACTTCCATGAGTTTTATTTCTGCTGCTGTCACATCACCGTTGGCAGCGACAAGGTGATAACTTCCCGCCGTATTTTCAACCACAACTTGTTCGAACGGTGTTTCTTCAATGAGTAGGTCATAGGCCGTTGCATGGACATCGTACTTATCGATGCCGCTCGCCATGGTCGCATTGCCTTGTGGGTCCAAATCGATCAGTAGCACCTTGCGATTGGTGGCAGCCAGTGATGCTGCGAGATTGACACTCGTGGTGGTTTTACCCACGCCGCCCTTTTGGTTTGCTACCGCGATAACTTTACCCACGTGCTTTCGACCTCTACTCGTTACTCTTAGCTCTCAAGATTACTAGATGACGCGCCCCTTCCAATCCCGGTACCTTCAAAGCTTTGATATCGGTCACAGAACAATCAGTAGGAAGCGCATCAATTTCTTGTTGGTCCACTTGTCCTTTCAACGCATAGAAGCATCCTTGCGCATGCGGTAAGTGGTGACACCAGCTCACCATGTCGCTCATCGATGCAAAGGCGCGACTGAGTACAGCATCAAATCCATGCTCAGGGGTAAAGTCTTCCACCCGACTTTGGACCGGGGTCACATTTGTCAGCCCAAGTTCGTGAAGAACTTGGCGAATAAAACGAATCCGTTTACCCAAACTGTCCAATAGGGTGAACTGTTTGTCCGGATTAGCAATGGCCAATGGGATGCCTGGTAGTCCCGGTCCTGTGCCGACATCGATAAACTGTTGGCCTTTGAGGTGGGGCGAGACAACGAGACTATCAAGAATATGTTTCACCACCATGTCGTCAGGATGACGGACCGAGGTTAAATTGTAAGCTTTATTCCATTTGTGCAGCAGACGCACGTAGTCCAGTAACTGCTGTTGCTGTTGTGCTGACAGGACAAGGCCAGCTTGCGCCAGCCCATATTCGAGTTGTTGTTCCATTTTATGCCCCTTTTTTCAGCATGCCTTGCTTTTTCAAATGGACAAGCAAAATGGAGATCGCCGCCGGCGTAACGCCAGAGATACGTGATGCTTTACCCACGGTTTCAGGACGCGCATCGGCGAGCTTACCTTTCACTTCGTTCGATAAACCTTTTATGTGGTCGTAGTCGAGATCAGTGGGTAATTCGGTATTTTCATGACGTTGTGATTTAGCAATTTCATCTTGCTGACGGTCAATATACCCCGCATATTTCACCTGAATTTCCACCTGTTCACTGGCTTGCTGATCCGCATGAGCAGGTTCAAAACTTGGTAATGTCACAATATCGCGATACCGCAACTCAGGACGACGTAGGAGATCCTCGCCATTCGCTTCGCGTGTTAACGGTGTTTTGAGCATCGCGTTCAGTGCTGCCACATCGTCAGAATGGGGATGGATCCATGTGCCACGTAACCGTTGACGCTCTTGCTCCATGTTTTCCATTTTCTGGTTAAAACGCGCCCAGCGCGTATCATCGACCAAACCGAGCTCACGGCCTTTTTCCGTCAAACGCATATCCGCATTATCTTCACGCAGCAATAGGCGATACTCAGCACGCGACGTAAACATACGGTAGGGCTCTTGCGTGCCCATGGTAGAGAGATCATCAATCAATACGCCCATATACGCTTGGTCGCGACGCGGGCTCCAACCGTCTTTGCCTTGTGCTTGCAGCGCCGCGTTACATCCTGCCAGCAAGCCTTGAGCCCCCGCTTCTTCATAGCCGGTGGTGCCGTTGATTTGTCCGGCAAAGAATAACCCGCTAATAAATTTGGTTTCTAGTGTTTGCTTAAGATCGCGGGGATCGAAAAAGTCATACTCGATCGCATAACCTGGGCGGATCACTTTGGCGTTTTCAAAGCCTTTGATCGATTGAATGATCCCCATTTGCACATCAAACGGTAAGCTGGTGGAAATACCATTTGGATACAGCTCATTGCTGGTTAGCCCTTCAGGTTCAACAAAGATCTGATGTTTGTCTTTGTCGGCAAAGCGCATCACTTTGTCTTCAATCGATGGGCAATAACGTGGACCAATCCCTTCAATGACACCAGCATACATTGGGCTTCGAGATAAGTTTTCTCGAATCACGTCATGGGTTTTTTCATTGGTATACGTGATATAGCAAGGCATTTGTTGAGGATGTTGACTGACATCGCCCATAAACGAAAAGACCGGACGTGGTGTATCACCATGTTGGGTTTGCATCACTGAGAAATCGACTGAACGCGCATCGATACGTGGTGGCGTTCCCGTTTTTAAACGATCGACGCGAAACGGCAATGCACGTAGGCGATCGGCGAGCTTGTTCGACGGTGGATCTCCGGCGCGCCCTCCGGAGTAGTTATCCATACCAATATGGATTTTTCCACCTAAAAAGGTACCGACAGTCAACACCACAGTGGTTGCGCTGAATTTCAGTCCCATTTCTGTTTCTACCCCAGTGACGCGATCCTGATCGACGATCAAATCCACCACGGCTTGTTGGAAAAGGGATAGGTGTGGCGTGTTTTCCAGGGTATGGCGGATCGCCGCCTTGTACAACGCACGATCAGCTTGTGCTCGTGTTGCTCGTACTGCGGGTCCTTTCGACGCGTTCAGGGTTCTAAACTGGATCCCGCCTTTGTCGATAGCTTGCGCCATCGCGCCGCCTAAGGCATCAATTTCTTTTACCAGGTGTCCTTTCCCGATCCCGCCAATTGCAGGGTTACACGACATTTGTCCCAAAGTGTCGATATTATGGGTTAATAACAACGTTCTTTGATTCATTCGAGCGGCGGCTAGTGCTGCCTCGGTACCAGCATGGCCACCACCCACAACGATGACGTCAAAGTGATCCTGGTAAAACATGATTAAAGCCTCAACCTGGTTAAGTGTTTGCGCATGAACTAAGCAAAAGGGGCGACATTCTAGCGCTTTTTCTCTCAACAAGGAACCAAACCTTGATCCTGATCTTCTTAAGGCTTTCGCTTTATATATATAAGATCTTTATATAGATCCTTTATTAGATCTACTACTAAGGAAGCGGATCTCAGTGGATAAGCGGTAAAAGATCATTGAGATCAAGGATCTTGGAACGATCACTTTCTGTGGGTGGCCTTGGATCGGATCCTGTATCACCTGGGATCAAAATGCCCTTTTATCCACAGGGCGATCAGAAAGAAAAACTATCAAATGGATAACTAAAGGAAGATCACTGGGTTATTCCTTAGTTATCCACAGTCTGTTTGATTAATTATTGTTCACTTAGATGCCTGAAGTAATGGCTCCCAATCGGTTAACCAGCGTTCCGCTTCATCTTCCGGAACCGGATGAGCTTGAATATCGATGTCGATTCGTTCGCCAATTTTGACGGCCCCGAGATCTTGTAATAGGGCGTCTGCTTTCATGCCAGCTTCACAAAAGGTGTCATAACTAGAATCGCCAATGCCAACCACCCCGTATTTCAACGCACGTAGCATCGGACGTTCGGTCATTAGCTGTTCCATCAGAGGGGCGATGCTCTCAGGGAAGTCGCCAGCGCCATGAGTCGATGTGACGACTAAGAGCGTGCTGGCGCCCAATACATCATCGAGGATCCCCTCATTGATAACCGCCGTTTGGTACCCCTTTGCCTGCAGTTGATCTGATAGGTGATCGCCAACATATTCCGCGCCGCCCAAGGTACTGCCTGTAATAATTGTTATATTCGCCATATTATCCTCACGATTAAGAGTCTCTTGCCTAGTATTGAGACCTTGTTCCAGGGAGTCAATTCTTGCTGAATATTGCGGGTATCTTCGGGGATACAGTCGAGGGGATCATGGTGAAAACTATGGGGATAACTTATGATCTTATAACAAGGATAACCGCGATCAACACAGTAGGATAAAGGGATCCTTTGTGTAAGGATCCCGTGATCAGGTTGGGGATAATTATTTGCCGATACAAAATGAGGAGAAGATTTTTCCTAATAAGTCATCGGCACTAAATTCGCCAGTAATGGTGTTGAGGTACTGCTGGGTCAAGCGTAACTCTTCCGCCAATATTTCACCGGCCATGTAACCTTCTAGTTGTGTTTGACCAATGTCCAGGTGTGCGGCTGCACTGGCGAGTGCGTCTAAGTGGCGGCGACGTGCCATAAAACCCCCTTCACTGCCTCCTGCATAGCCCATACAGGCTTTGAGGTGTTGGCGGAGTGCATCGACGCCTTGGCCTGTTTTAGCGCTAAGGCGGATAAGCGCTGGGTGGTTGGTATCGCAGTGGCCCATAGGCTCGCCCGTCATGTCGGCTTTATTACGGATCACCGTCATGCCCATATCTTGGGGTAAACGGGACACAAAGTCCGGCCAGATATCATGTGGATCGGTAGCGTCAGTGGTGGTGCCATCCACCATAAATAAAACGCGATCTGCTTGTTCTATTTCGTCCCACGCTCTTTCCACGCCGATGCGTTCGACCTCGTCGGTAGCGTCACGTAGGCCTGCGGTATCAATAATATGCAAAGGCATACCGTCGAGATGAATGTGTTCACGCAGCACATCGCGAGTGGTCCCGGCAATATCGGTGACGATGGCACTGTCTTTCCCCGACAAGGCATTGAGTAAGCTCGATTTACCTGCATTTGGGCGGCCAGCGATTACCACTTTCATTCCTTCACGCATGATGGCGCCTTGGTTGGCCTCTTTACGCAGTGTGGCGAGGTGCTCAATAATGTGATTGAGATCGCTGGCGACCTTACCATCGGAGAGAAAATCGATTTCTTCATCGGGAAAATCAATTGCGGCTTCGACGTAAATGCGCAGGTGAATGACCTTTTCCACCAGCGCGTTCACCTGGCTAGAGAAGGCGCCTTGTAGCGACTGTAGCGCCGAACGTGCGGCTTGCTCAGAGCTGGCATCAATCAAGTCAGCAATGGCTTCTGCTTGCGCGAGATCCAACTTATCATTTAAAAACGCGCGTTCAGAGAATTCTCCCGGGCGAGCGGCTCGTACCCCGTCAAAGGCGCTAATCCTTTGGATGAGCATATCCATGATAACGGGGCCACCGTGGCCTTGCAGTTCAAGCACGTCTTCGCCCGTGAACGAATGAGGGCCTTTAAAGAATAGCGCGATGCCTTGATCGATAGGCTGACCATCCTGGTCGAGAAAGGGGAGATAGTCAGCACGACGAGGCACCAACTCACGTCCGGTCATATTTTTGCCAATCTCATGGGCGAGGGGGCCAGACACGCGAACGATTCCCACGCCGCCCCGGCCAGTTGCTGTGGCTTGCGCCACGATAGTGTCTGTTTGAGCCATAATGCACACTCTATGATTGCAGTGACAGGCCTGTGGGCCATTAACGTGAAAAAGGCGACCGCCAGGTCGCCTTTTTATTATTGCTTGACGCGGCCTGATTTACGAGCGCGAATGCAGGCCTTTTTTCTCCAACGACTTGTAGATTAACGTCTGCTGGAGCAGTGTGACTACGTTCGATACCAACCAGTATAGAACCAGACCGGATGGGAAGAACAAGAAGAAGAAAGTGAAGACCACGGGCATAAAGGTCATGATCTTCTGCTGCATCGGATCGGTGACCGTGGTTGGACTCATCTTCTGAATCAGGAACATAGACGCCCCCATCAACAGGGGTAGCACATAGAAAGGGTCTTGTGCTGACAAGTCTTGAATCCAACCAAAGAAAGGTGCGTGACGTAGTTCGACCGATTCCATCAATGCCCAATAGAGCGCAATGAAGATCGGCATTTGCAGCACTAGCGGTAGGCAGCCACCCAGTGGGTTAACTTTTTCGCGCTTGTACAGCTCCATCATTTCTTGGCTCATGCGCTGACGGTCGTCACCAATACGCTCTTTCATTTCTTGCAGTTTAGGCTGCAGCATGCGCATTTTCGCCATCGAGGTGTACTGCGCTTTGGTAAGCGGGTACATGGCACCACGGACGATAAAGGTCAGCATAATGATTGATAGACCCCAGTTACCGACAAAGGTCTGAATGGTTGATAGCAACCAATGCAAAGGCTTGGCGATAAACCAGAGCCAGCCATAGTCGACCACAAGATCCAAGCTTGGCGCCACGGCGGCCATTTGTTCTTGCAGTTTCGGGCCAACCCATAGAGTTGCCGTTAGGGTCTTACTGGTACCAGCAGGAATGGTGTCACTGGTTTTGGTCTGAATATAACCGTATTGCGAGGTGGTACGTGTGCTCAACACATTATTGTCGGCTCGTGGGATCCACGCGGTGGCAAAGTAGTGTTGAATCATGGCCGCCCAACCTTGATCAAAGGTTACGCTGAGATTTTTGCTTTCCATGTCATCAAAGCTGTACTTCTCGTAACGCTTGTCGTCCGTTGAGTAAGCGCTGCCGCGATAAGTCGGCATGGTTAGGCTACCACCATCATCCAGCAAGTTTTGTTTGAGCTGGGTGTACATAGTGACGCTGGCATTCGCATCGGTTTGGTTATTGATTGTATGCTCAACGTCTACCGCATAACTACCACGTTTAAATACAAAGGTTTTGGTATAACTGATCCCTTCTTTTTCGACTGTCATCGGGACGCGCAAAGTGTCTTGATCGTCTGAGAGAGAGAAGTCGTTCTGGGTCACCTGGTATTGTGCGCGGCCTTCAGCGGTATCAATGCCATTGGCACCAATTAAACCACTTTGGGCGACAAAGGTATGATCTGGCTTAGTATGTAGCAGGGTGAAGGCATTATCAGAGTCCAGCTCAGCATCGTATTGTGGAAGCTCTGCATGGACAACATCACCGCCTTGCGTATCAATTTTCAGTGTTAATACGTCGGTTTTGATGGTGACGAGCTTGTCAGAGACAGGCTGTGCATCAAGAGACGTGGTATCGTTACCGTCATTGCTGCTTGGCACGTCACTGTGAGTCGTTTGCTGCTGCTCAACGCCCTGTCCCTGCGGCTGCGGGGATTCTGGTTTGCTCCATTCCATGTATAGCATGAAAGAAACGAACAATAGGGCAATCAACAGGATATTGCGTTGGGAATCCATTGTTAATTGTCTCTGTTATGGTGGTCGCAAGGCGGTACAGGATCGTAGCCGCCATCATTCAAAGGGTGGCATTTTAATAGACGTTTGCCTGCCAACCAACACCCTTTTATCACACCATGGGATTGAATCGCCATGATGGCGTAATGGGAGCAGGTTGGTGTGAACCGGCATCGTGGCCCAATTAATGGGCTAATCACCAGTTGGTATCCCCGAATCAGCGCGATGAGCGCTTTTTGCGCGGCGGTCGCGACAAACGTTGCCATAACTTGTCCAATTCGTCTCGCAGCGCTTGATTACTCAGGTTGTTGGCACTTTTTTTCGCGATAACCACAAAGTCTTTCGCCGGCAGTTGATGCTGACGTAAACGAAAACTCTCGCGAACCACACGTTTAAAGCGGTTGCGATCAACGGCAAGTTTGATTTGCTTTTTCGGGACAGCTTGACCGAGACGTGGGTGTTCGAGCGCGGTGTTTCTGGCGAGTATAGTCAAGTGCGGCGAACCTGCGCGATGAGGTTGCTGAAAGACGGCACTGAAATGTTCGGGAGTTAGCAGACGTAACTCCCGAGGATAAGCGAGCTTATTCACAAATCACTACGGATTATTTAGAAAGCTGCTTGCGGCCTTTCGCACGGCGAGCGGCAATGACCTTACGGCCGTTCTTAGTCGCCATGCGCGCACGGAAACCGTGAGTGCGCTTACGCTTTAGAACTGAAGGTTGAAAAGTGCGTTTCATGGTTTCTACCTTTATTACTGATCAGTGTTAGGTTTGTTAACCCGACGTGGGAGGATAGCAGTATGCTTGTCTCCGACGCCTCTCAACAAAGAGGGCGGATTGTAGCCATTGACTAACGATTAGTCAATCACAAAACCCACGCCACTTCGGGCCGTGAATTATAAGCGCTTAGTCGCAGATCGCAAGGATCCTTGCCAACTGATCGCAAATTAAGCGGTGATCCCGACTTGATTCAAAAACTTATGCAATCGGGGATCATCACAGTGATTAAACAGCCAATCCGGTGTGCCCTGAGCGATAATATTGCCATCGTTCATAAATACCACACGATCAGCAACATCACGCGCAAACTGCATCTCGTGGGTCACCACCAGCATGGTTTGGTGGCGAGTGGCGAGCTTTTTCATTAGCGCTAACACCTCGCCTACCCATTCTGGATCGAGCGCGGATGTTGGCTCATCGAAAAGCAGTAGCTCGGCTTCCAGCGCCATCGCACGGCCAATCCCTACGCGTTGTTGTTGGCCACCCGATAAAGAGGCCGGATAGTGGTCGCCTTTATCGCCAAGCCCGATATCGTCCAAAATCTGTTGCGCGCGCTGGCGGGCTTTGGCTTTTTGACATCCTTTTACAGTGCGCAGGCCTTCAGCAATGTTATCGCGTGCGCTCAGGTGGGCAAACAAGGCATAGTTTTGGAATACAAACCCAGTTTGACGCCGCAACGCCAGAATGTCCTTTTTTGGCGTGGCTGAATTGCCGCTATCGACGCGTTGTTCGTCGATTGTTATCACGCCTTGCTCCGCACGCTCTAGGAAATTAATGCAGCGCAATAAAGTAGATTTCCCAGTACCACTTGGACCAATAATACAGACGATTTCGCCACGTTCGATAGCCAAATCAATCCCATCGAGAACAGCGATGCCCTGATAGACTTTTTTCAACTTTTCTATTTTTATCATCGTTGATACGCCTTATTGAGGTGTGCTTCGGCCCAATATTGCACGCGGGTGAGTGCGACCACGATCGCCCAGTAAATGAGCGCGACGGCCAAGTAGGCTTCAAAAAACTTGAAACTGGATGAGGCTTCCATTTGCGCTTGTGCCATGATTTCGGTCACGCCTAGTGTAAAAGCGAGAGAGGTGGCTTTAATCATATCGATGAAATAGTTCATCAACGACGGCAGAGCAATGCGCACGGCTTGCGGTAAAATAATGCGTTGCATGGCTTGTCGCGTCGTCATGCCGATGGCTAAGCTTGCTTCCATCTGACTGCGATCGACCCCGAGAATTGCGGCACGAATCGATTCGGCCATATAGGCAGAAAAGTGCAAACTGATCCCAATCACGGCTGCAGTAAAGGCATCCATCCCCACTAAACTGGGGATCACCTGTGGTAAGCCATAATAGAGCAAAAACAACTGCACCAATAAAGGGGTGCCGCGAAAGAAACTAATGAAGATTTGCGCTAAGCCATTTAACCCAGGGACACGAAAGACGCGAATTAAGGCGATGGCGACGGCTAAGGCGAGGGAGAAAAGTAGCCCCAAAAAGGCCATTTCCATGGTGATCCCTAAATAGCTAAGCAATAGAGGGAACAGCGAGACCATATAATCGAAATCAAACGCCATGAGAGTCCTTTAAACAAAAAAGCCCGCCAACGCGGGCTTTTTAATGTTGGTGAATACTTACTTTTGGGTGACGTCAGCACCAAACCACTTGATCGAAATATCGGCTAACGTGCCGTCATCACGCATGTTGACGAGTGTTGTGTTCACCTCATCACGTAAGCGCTGGCCGCGGTCGTTGTCAACAAATGGCCAGGCGTTGGCAATGGTTTCAAAAGGCTGACCCGCTAATTGTAGAGGCAAGCCCGACTCTTTGATCAATTGTAGTGCGGAGAGGCGGTCCATAATAAACGCATCGGCACGGCCCAGGGCCACATCGTGCTCAATACCGGTTTCGTAGGTTTTGATATGGATATCATCGGACGCTGAATGATCGCGAAGGAGTTGCTCAAAGTTAGAGCCCAAGTTCACCGCGACCGTCTTATCTTTTAAATCTGCGACGGACTGAATCGTGTCATTGCCCTTACGAACCGTGATTTGCGCCCCATCGACGACATACGGGTTGGTAAACAAATATTTCGCTTGGCGCTCATCGGTGATAGTGATTTGGTTTGAAATCGTATCGATACGGCCAGTTTGTAAAAGCCCAAATAAGCCCGAGAAGTTAGCCGTTACATACTCGATATCGTAGTCATTACGCTGACCAATCTCATCCCAAAGGTCGACTTCAAACCCTTGTAGTTGGTCTTGTTTGACAAAGGTAAAAGGAAAGTATCGGCCAGACATGCCCACTTTGACGGTGTCTGATGCAAAAGCGGGGACTGAAATCACCATGCTCAGGCTGAGCAGGGCGTTGAGGATCCATTTAGTCATGAAAAACTCCGTAATAACCACATCAATATTGATAGGAAACGTAATATAGAGGGGCGAAGAGGGGACGAGAAATACCTTGTTGTTATGAGTAATAACGTATTAACAGGCGTGAGTCGGATCGATGCGGGACATGGCCTCGAATTCTCGGACTGGTCACGACGACCATGTGCGTAATGTTGTGAGTAAAAAGCGGGTAGGCTGTGGCGATCTCTGGGTTATCTGTGGGATCTATGTGCATAAGTCGGATCTTATTCACTGATTTCGGGATCTTGTGGGTAGCGATCTGGGCGCGACAGGAGTACCATTATGACCTTTTCCTTTTCGGTATAACTGCGTGGAGTCAAACGTGTCATCATCGCTTTGGTTGCAGTGTCTTGAACGGCTTCAAGATGATTTACCTGCAACAGAATTTAGTATGTGGGTACGGCCACTTCAAGCCGAACTCAATGACAATACGTTGACCCTGTTTGCCCCTAACCGTTTTGTGCTTGATTGGGTGCGGGATAAATATTTGCATCAGATTAATCAACTGCTGAATGAGTTTTGTGGTGTCGACGTGCCTATGCTGCGCTTTGAAGTGGGCAGTAAACCGGTTGCTGCTGCGCCGCAATCTGCGCCAGCTGGCCCGGCGTCAGCCCCTGCGCCTCAACAAGCGGCTCCTGCCCCCACTCGTGGACGCGTTTGGGAGCCGGCACCGTCACCGGTGCAATCGGATGTCAATCATCGCTCCAACGTGAATCCGAAACACAAGTTTAATAACTTTGTGGAAGGTAAATCGAACCAGCTTGCACTCGCGGCGGCACGGCAGGTCTCGGGAAACCCGGGAGCGGCATATAATCCGCTGTTTTTGTATGGTGGGACGGGGCTGGGTAAAACGCACTTGCTCCATGCGGTGGGGAACGCTATTTCCGATCGAAAGGCAGATGCTCGTGTGGTTTACATGCACTCTGAGCGGTTTGTGCAAGACATGGTCAAAGCACTGCAGAACAACGCCATCGAAGAGTTTAAGCGCTACTACCGCAGCGTGGATGCACTCTTGATCGATGATATTCAGTTTTTTGCCAATAAAGAGCGCTCACAAGAAGAGTTTTTTCATACCTTTAATGCCTTGCTTGAGGGGAATCAGCAGATCATTTTGACCTCCGATCGCTACCCAAAAGAAATCAATGGGGTTGAGGATCGCTTGAAATCACGCTTTGGTTGGGGCCTGACGGTTGCTATCGAACCGCCTGAATTGGAAACGCGTGTGGCGATCTTGATGAAAAAGGCAGAAGACCACGCGATTCGTTTGCCGGATGAAGTTGCCTTCTTTATTGCTAAGCGGTTGCGGTCGAATGTCCGTGAACTGGAAGGGGCGCTTAATCGTGTCATTGCCAACGCCAACTTTACCGGCCGCGCGATCACCATTGATTTCGTTCGGGAAGCGTTGCGCGATTTGTTGGCGCTACAAGAAAAGCTGGTCACTATCGATAATATTCAGAAAACCGTGGCAGAATATTATAAAATCAAGATGGCGGATTTGTTATCTAAGCGCCGGTCTCGCTCGGTTGCACGCCCTCGTCAAATGGCGATGGCCTTATCGAAAGAGCTGACCAACCACAGCTTGCCAGAAATTGGTGATGCCTTTGGCGGTCGTGACCATACAACCGTATTGCATGCATGCCGTAAAATTGAGCAACTGCGTGAAGAAAGTCACGATATTAAAGAAGATTACTCTAACCTGATTCGAACATTGTCGTCCTAATTATGAAATTTATTCTTACGCGTGAGCAGCTACTTCAACCGCTGCAACAAGTTTCTGGGGCTTTAGGTGGGCGCAGTACCTTACCGATCTTAAGCAATCTTCTGATTGAAGTCGCCGAGCAGCAACTTAAGCTCACCGCCACTGATATGGAGGTGGAGCTTAATGCAACGGCACCGTTGGAGGGAGAGCATCAAGATGGGGCGATAACGGTTCCCTCGCGTAAGTTCATGGATATTATCAAAGGCTTGAACAGTGAAGCCCGTATTACGGTTGCTCAAGAAGGTGATCGTGTCGTGGTGCGAGCGGGTCGAAGCCGGTTCACCTTGTCCACCTTGCCGGCTAGCGATTATCCCAACATCGATGATTGGCAAGCGGATGTAAGCCTGCAGCTGCCACAAAATAAACTGAATCACCTGATTGATGCGACTCAGTTTTCAATGGCAAACCAAGATGTGCGGTATTATCTCAATGGCTTGCTGTTCGAAACCGATGGACAAACGCTACGTACGGTAGGGACCGATGGTCACCGTATGGCAGTGTGCCACCTGACCATGGATGAAAGCGCGCCAGCGCAACAAGTGATTGTGCCGCGTAAAGGCGTCAGTGAGCTAGCGCGTTTGTTGGATGATAGTGAGAATCCGGTCAATATTCAGATTGGTGCCTCCAATATTCGTGCGGTAGTCGGCAACGTGACCTTTACTTCGAAGTTAGTCGATGGACGATTTCCTGACTATCGCCGAGTGCTGCCGCAATCGACGTCTCGGACACTTGAGGTTAATTGCGCGGAGCTCAAGCAAGCCTTGTCGTTAGCCGCGGTGCTGTCGAATGAGAAATTCCGTGGTGTTCGGATGAATATTGATGGCAGTGAGCTGCGTATCTCTGCCAATAACCCCGAGCAAGAAGAAGCCGAAGAATTTTTGGAAGTGAATTATCAAGGCGAGGCCATCGAGATTGGTTTTAACGTCAGTTATGTTTTAGATGTGCTCAACGTTTTGCGCTGTAACACTGTCCGTTTTTCAATGACAGACGCGGTCGGCAGTACTTTGATTGAGGACTGTGATCGCGATGATGCCATGTATGTCGTGATGCCCATTCGCCTCTAGATTATGGCGATCACTCGACTGGTCATTCATGACTTCAGAAATATTGAAGCCTGCGATATCGAACTGTCGTCAGGCTTTAACTTTTTAATTGGCCCCAATGGTAGTGGAAAAACCAGTGTCTTGGAGGCGATTCATTTTCTTGGCCACGGGCGCTCATTTCGCAGCGCACTGAACAGCCGTGTGATCCGTCATCAACAACCGAGCTTAACGGTCCATGGCCGGGTGAAAACGCAAGATGGGATCTTGCTTCCGGTCGGCATTCAAAAGCGCCGAGACGGCAGTGCCGATGTTAAAATAGGCCAAGAAAAAGGGCAAAAGCTGGTGGCACTGGCCAAAGTCTTGCCCTTGCAGCTGATTACCCCTGAAGGGTTTGAGCTATTAACAGATGGTCCTAAATTTCGCCGTGCGTATATTGACTGGGGGGTGTTTCATTCCCAACCCGGTTTTTTTGAAGCGTGGACGCGGGTCAAGCGGCTCACCAAACAACGGAACGCCGCGCTTAAAACTGCGCGCAATTACCGTGATATACAAGTGTGGGATGCAGAACTTGCTAGCTTGGCCGAGCAAATTAGTGTTTGGCGACAAGCTTATGTTAATGCTGTGGCCGAGCGCGCAACGGCGTTATGCCAGGCATTTTTACCCGAGTTCTCGATTCAGTTTCGGTTCTCCCAAGGCTGGGAGCGCGGTGCAGATTACCAGGCTTTGTTGGCGACTAACTTCGAACGCGATCAGCAAATGGGCTACACGGTGTCTGGACCACACAAAGCCGATTTA
Source organism: Salinivibrio sp. EAGSL (assembly GCF_013366455.1). Classification (NCBI taxonomy): domain Bacteria; kingdom Pseudomonadati; phylum Pseudomonadota; class Gammaproteobacteria; order Vibrionales; family Vibrionaceae; genus Salinivibrio; species Salinivibrio sp. EAGSL. Next base: position 24,157 of record NZ_JABWMG010000025.1, read on the forward strand.
CGCATCAAGGTGGCCGGTACCCCGGTCGATGATGTGCTCTCTCGAGGGCAACTAAAATTGATGGTTTGTGCGCTTCGGCTTGCACAAGGACAGCTATATAGCGAAGAGCAAGGCATCGCCTGTATTTACCTGATCGATGACTTTGCCTCAGAATTAGACAGCCGCCGCCGGGCACTGCTCGCCAGTGAATTGACCCGGATCGGGGCGCAGGTTTTTGTCAGCGCCATTAGTGCCGATCAAGTCGCGGAAATTTGCGACGAAAATAGTAAGATGTTTCATGTGGAACATGGCAAAATTAACGCAGGATAAATAAGCGAGAGTAACTCAATGTCCAACGAATACGATTCATCGAGTATCAAGGTACTGAAGGGCTTGGATGCCGTCCGTAAGCGTCCGGGAATGTATATCGGCGACACCGACGACGGTACCGGCCTACACCATATGGTGTTTGAGGTGGTCGATAACTCGATCGATGAAGCACTGGCCGGACATTGTAACGATATCGTGACCACCATTCACGAAGACGGCTCTGTGTCGGTCCGCGACGACGGTCGTGGTATCCCTGTCGATATTCACGAAGAAGAGGGTGTTTCAGCTGCCCAAGTTATCATGACCGTGCTGCACGCCGGGGGTAAATTTGATGATAACTCGTATAAAGTGTCGGGCGGCCTACACGGTGTCGGTGTCTCTGTGGTTAACGCACTGTCAGAAAAGCTTGAATTGACAATTTGGCGTAACGGTTATGCCCACCAACTCAATTTTTCTCATGGTGAGCCACTGGGGCCCTTGGTTCAACTGGGCGAAACCGATCAAACCGGTACCCGCATTCGTTTTTGGCCGAGTGAAGAAACCTTCACGGATATTCACTTCAACTACGAGATCCTCGCCAAGCGCTTACGTGAATTGTCTTTCCTTAACTCGGGTGTGTCGATTAGATTGATTGACGAGCGCGAGGAAGACAAATCGGATCACTTTAAATATGAAGGCGGTATCCGTGCGTTCGTTGAGCATTTGAATAAAAAGAAAACCGCGATTCATCCATCGGTGTTCCATTTTGAACATATGCGTGATGATGGCGTTAGCGTCGAAGTCTCAATGCAGTGGAATGATGGTTACCAAGAGAACATCTACTGTTTTACCAACAATATTCCTCAGCGCGACGGTGGTACGCATTTGGCTGGGTTCCGCGGTGCACTGACGCGAACCTTAAACAGCTTTATGGACAAAGAAGGCTACTCGAAAAAAGCTAAAGCAGCGACGTCTGGCGATGATGCCCGTGAAGGTTTGACGGCGGTGGTATCGGTCAAAGTCCCTGATCCTAAGTTTTCGAGCCAAACCAAAGACAAACTGGTGTCATCGGAAGTGAAATCGGCGGTTGAGTCGGCGATGAGCAGCCACTTGTCTGACTTTTTAATTGAACATCCAGCCGATGCCAAAGTGGTGTGCTCCAAGATTATTGATGCCGCACGTGCACGTGATGCAGCGCGTAAAGCGCGTGAAATGACACGTCGTAAAGGGGCACTGGACTTAGCTGGCTTGCCTGGTAAATTGGCCGACTGCCAAGAAAAAGATCCCGCCCTGTCTGAGCTCTACATTGTGGAGGGTGACTCAGCCGGTGGCTCAGCGAAACAAGGGCGTAATCGCAAAAACCAAGCGATATTGCCGCTTAAAGGTAAGATCTTAAACGTGGAAAAAGCCCGTTTTGATAAGATGTTATCGTCGCAAGAAGTGGCGACCTTGATCACCGCCATGGGCTGTGGGATTGGTCGCGAAGAGTACAACCCCGATAAGTTACGCTATCACAGCATCATTATCATGACGGATGCTGACGTTGATGGCTCGCACATTCGTACCTTGTTATTAACCTTCTTCTATCGCCAAATGCCTGAGTTGATTGAGCGTGGTTATATTTATATCGCTCAGCCACCCCTTTATAAAGTGAAGAAGGGTAAGCAAGAGCAGTACATCAAAGACGATGAAGCGATGGAGCAATATCAGGTCGCGCTGGCACTGGAAAATGCCTCATTATTTGTGAACCCTGATGCGCCAGCGATGCACGGTGAATCGCTTGAAAAGCTGGTCAAAGAGTACAATGGTGTGCTTAAACTGATTCAGCGTATGAAGCGTCGTTATCCCGCGGCATTGCTGAATGAGCTACTGTACCAACCGCGTTTAGCGGTCGAGGAACTTCGTGACGAATGGGCCGCGAAGAAGTGGGTTGAGAACATTGTCGACATCCTTAATCGCAAATCGACCGGTGAAAGCCACTATCAAGCGTCTTGTCGCTTTGATGAAGAGCATCAAGTTTGGGTGCCTGAGCTGGTGGTGCGAACCCATGGCGTTGATTATAAGTACCAGGTCAGCTATGACTTCCTGAATTCGAAAGAATATGGGCGTATTGCGAGCTTATCGGAAACACTCGATCAGCTACTTGACGAGGGGGCTTACGTGAAGCGTGGGGAACGGACCCAAAAAGTGGAGACCTTTGAGCAGGCGCTAAACTGGCTGGTTAAAGAATCCATGCGTGGTGTCTCGCGTCAGCGTTATAAAGGTTTGGGTGAGATGAACCCTGATCAACTTTGGGAGACCACCATGGACCCTGAAGGGCGCCGTATGATGCAGGTAACTATCCACGATGCGGTTGCGGCCGATGAGCTGTTTACCACCTTGATGGGTGATCAAGTTGAGCCTCGTCGGGCCTTTATTGAAAACAACGCGCTGAAAGTGGAAAACCTCGACGTGTAAACCACTGATCCGTTATTTGTCTCTATTAAGGCCAGCAGTATTGCTGGCCTTTTTTGATATTTATATATATGCAACATAATGCGCAAGGTATGACTGATTACATACAGAAAAAAAATTTAAAATCAGCCATTGAAATCAATCGGCGCAACCCTATATAGAGTAATGAGGCGATGCCATTGGGTCGCCGGGGGCTTGTCCGAAACGGAAAGCCGTTAGTTGAATTTTATTGCTTCATAGGAAGGGTAAGATTATGCGTAATTTTGATTTCTCTCCACTCTATCGTACTGCGATTGGCTTTGACCGTTTGTTCGACTTGGTCGAGAACAGTAACACTAATAATGCGGGTGGGTTCCCTCCTTACAACATTGAGCAAAGTAAGGAGAACCAATACCGTATCACGATGGCCGTTGCTGGATTCGGGCAAGATGAAGTCGATATCACTCAGCAAAAAAATAGCCTGACGGTCGCCGGCAAAAAAGCCGAACGAAACCAGAACACTAAGTTCTTATACCAGGGCATTGCTGAACGAGACTTCGAACGCAAGTTCCACCTCGACGATCATATTAAAGTGATGGGGGCGGAAATGGAAAACGGCATGCTGCATATTGATCTGGTTCGTGAGGTGCCTGAAGAAGAAAAACCTCGCCGTATCGAAATAGGCGGTAACCGCATGCTAGAAAACGCAGAATAAGCGCGGCAGCGACATGAAGGTTTAGCGGCGCAGCGACTCTAAGCAATAAGTTAATCGTAACGAAGAGGGCAGCTAACGCTGCCCTTCATTTATGCATGTTGGTTGCTTTCAGTCTGCTTATCATTGCAGGAACCTGGCTTGTCGATGATAACGATGGATGACGTGCCAGATTGTTACGTTGGTTCGAACTAAGCCTGAGCCAATGTTTCACGTGAAACAGTGTTAGCCCTCTTGGTAGGCACGGATGACTTCTTCGCCAATAATCTCTATGCCTCGTTGCATGGTATCGTCGTCTTGGACGTAGTTCATGCGAATACATTGTCTCGCATGAGGCCAATCCTCGCTTTCCACACCAATAAAGAAATATTCGCCTGGCACCACCAATACACCACGGGCTTTTAGTCGCTGGTACAGTGTTTGGGTAGAAATGGGTAAGTCTTCAAACCACAGCCACAAAAAGATGGCCCCCTCGGGTTTATGCACGCGAACACGCTCATCATTAATAGTGTCCAACACCATACGAAGTGTGCGCTGTGATTTTTGTTGGTAGAAGGGGCGAACGACCTCTTTGCTTAATCGCAACAAGTCACCTCGTTCAATCATCGCCAGCGCCATTGCCGGTCCGACACTGTTTGGCGATAGGCTAACGATGCCGTTGATATTTGACATGGCTTGGATGACATCTTCGTTGGCGATCACGATCCCGCAACGCACCCCGGGTAACCCTAGCTTGCTGAGGCTAGAGCAAAGAATAGTATTGTCGTTCCAAAACGGGGCAACATCTTCAAAGATAATATCAGGGAACGGCGTACCGTAGGCGTTATCGATAATCAATGGAATGTTATGCTCGCGCGCGAGTTTATCAAGCTGCTGGATCTCGCTATCAGTGAGCACATTACCGGTTGGGTTGGTCGGCCGAGAGGCACAGATAGCACCAATGCTGTCATCAATGGTTAAGCGACTAAAGTCGACATGATATTTAAACTGTCGATTATCCATTAACTCAATGTCAGGTTGGTAGCTAACAAAGATATCGTCGCTGATCCCTGCATCGCCATAGCCAATATATTCAGGCGCCAAGGGTAGTAAAATCTTTTTATGGCTGCCGTCTGAATAACGTCCCGCTAAAAGGTTAAACAGATAAAAGAACGCACTTTGACTACCGTTGGTGAGCATGATGTTTTTACTGGAAAGCTGCCACCCATAGGTCTTATTGAGAAGCTCGGCGAGGGCATTCAGTAATGCCGACTTACCTTGTGGGCCATCATAGTTGGCCATGGCATGGACGAGGCTACCATCATCCAGCATCGATTGGCTCAGTGTTTTGAAGTAATCGAGCATTTCCGGTATCGCAGCGGGGTTACCGCCACCGAGCATAATCGCATCTGGATTACGTAAGCCATCATTCAAATCGTCCATTAACTGGGTGATACCCGAGTGGTTAGCGAGTTTCTCGCCAAAGTGAGTGACTTCCATGATTACTGCCTTCAAATATTTATGTCATTGTTTTGGTTAAGCTGCCATCAACATACAACAATTGTTTGTGAAAAAGAAAGCGTTGTGAGGCTGTTATCGAACGCTCTTTAAGTCCGGTGGTTGACAGGGTTGTTACGTTATCAGTACAGCGTTGATATGCCACTATCTGGGAAGGTTAGGTTGAGAGTAAAACGAAGAAGTAAGTACACTGATGCGAAGCATTCATCGTGGTTATAGGCCTAGTGTTTCACGTGAAACATAACCAGGATTAGCATAAAAAACCCCGCTAGTGCGGGGTTTGATAACGCCTTCGATGGGTCTATTTTTGCAGTACCGAGATATCTGCCACGTTGAGGAACTGCTCACGGATAAGGTGAAGCATCGCTAAACGGTTGGCCTTCAGTGCTGGGTCATCGGCCATGACCATCACATTATCAAAGAAGGTATCAACCGGTGTGCGCAATTGCGCCAGTTCGGTCAACGCGCCTTGATAATCGCTGTCAGCAAACAAAGGCTTAACCGCAGCGACTTTTTCTGCCACTACATCCGCCAGTGCTTTTTCAGCGTCTTCTTGTAGTAAGCTGCTATCGACTGTGCTGGGCAGCTCGCCGTCGTACTTCGCAAGGATATTGCCAACACGTTTGTTGGCGGCGGCCAAGGCTTCTGCTTCGTCCAAGCTACGGAAATGAGAAACGGCTTTCACACGGCTATCGAAATCGGCAGGCTTGGTTGGACGGCGCGCTAATACCGCTTGGATAATATCGACGCTATAGCCCATATCTTGATACCAGCTGCGGAAACGACCTAGCATAAAGTCTAAGACCTCGGTCTCTACTTCTTTATGGGTGAGGCGATCATCGTATTGGGCTTTGGCGTCGCGAATGAGGTCGACTAAATCCAGCTGATAGCCGTTTTCAACGATAATACGTAGCACACCGAGAGCAGCACGGCGTAGGGCGAATGGATCACTCCCTTTTGGTGCTTGGCCAATACCAAAGATACCGACGATGGTATCCATTTTGTCGGCCATTGCAACGGCTGACGATACTGGCGTCGTAGGTAGCTTATCACCGGCAAAGCGCGGCCAATATTGCTCGTTCAGTGCCAGCGCAACCGCTTCTGGTTCACCATCATGACGTGCGTAGTGCATGCCCATCACGCCTTGCGTTTCGGTAAACTCAAACACCATTGAGGTCATTAAGTCACACTTTGCCAGTTGGCCAGCGCGCTCGGTGTGTGCTTTATCGGCACCGATACGCTCTGCAATCTGTCCTGCAAGTGCAGTAATGCGGTCGGTTTTATCTTTAATGGTACCTAATTGTTTTTGGAATACCGCGCTATCAAGCTCTGGCAGGCGATCAATCAATGGGCGTTTGCGATCAGTATCAAAGAAGAACTCCGCGTCCGCGAGGCGAGGGCGTACGACTTTTTCGTTCCCTGAGATAACCTGTGTCGGATCTTTCGATTCAATGTTAGAAACAAAGATAAACTTAGGCAGTAGCTCGCCGTTGGCGTCATACACTGGAAAGTACTTTTGATCGCCTTTCATGGTGTACACCAGCGCTTCAGACGGTACTTTGAGATATTTGTTCTCGAAAGAGGCGGTCAGTACTACCGGCCATTCTACCAATGAGGTGACTTCTTCGACCAAGTCTTCATCCAGCTCAGCCATTCCGCCCACTGCGTCCGCGGCCGCTTTGGCATCTTTAATAATCAATGCCTTACGCTTTTCATAATCCGCCATCACTTTGCCTTCCCGCTCGAGACGCTCAGGGTAGTGATCGGCGTGAGCCAGGGTTAAATTCGGCTCACCCATGAAGCGGTGACCACGAATAACACGGTCGGACGCCACGCCCAAAATCGTGCCTTCAATTAAGGTTTCGCCGTATAGCATTACCAAGGTTTTCACCGGGCGGATAAACTGGGTGTCTTTATCACCCCAGCGCATGGGTTTAGGAATAGGCAACTTGTTTAGCGCGTTATCGGCTAGCACGGGCAGCAAAGCGTCAATGGCTTGGCCAGGAACGTGTTGACGATAAAGCAGCCACTCACCTTTATCGGTTTTTAAGCGTTCAGCTTCGCTGACATCAATACCATTACCGCGCGCCCAACCCATGGCGGCTTTGGTGGGATTGCCGTCGGCGTCAAAAGCAGCGCTGACCGCGGGTCCGCGTTTTTCTACGACCTTATCGGGTTGGCGATCGCTCAAAGCGGCCACTTTTAACGCCAGCCGGCGAGGCGATGCATACCAAGTAACACCTTGGTGGCTCAGGTCAGCGTCTTTTAGTTGCGCTTCAAACTGACTCGCGAAGGCTTCAGCCAGTGTGCGCAATGCTGTCGGTGGTAGCTCTTCCGTACCTAGCTCTATCAGGAAATTTTGCGTTGCCATGATGCTCCCTTATTGAGTGTGGCGGCACATGGGGAAGCCCAGTGCTTCGCGTGATGCATAGTACGCCTCAGCAACCCGCTTAGTCAGGGTACGAATGCGTAAAATATAGCGTTGGCGTTCAGTCACTGAGATGGCTTTTCGCGCATCCAGTAGGTTAAACGCATGACCAGCCTTTAGGATCTGCTCATAAGCAGGCAAGGGGAGCGGCTGCTCGAGATCCAAGAGCTTGGTACTTTCGGCTTCGCACTGATCAAAGTAGCGGAACAGAAAGTCAACATCAGCATGTTCAAAGTTGTAGGTCGACTGCTCCACCTCGTTTTGATGGAAAATATCGCCGTAGGTCACTTTGCCAAACGGACCATCAGTCCAGATTAAGTCATAGACAGAGTCGACTTCTTGGATGTACATGGCCAAGCGCTCGATACCATAAGTGATTTCGCCGGTAACGGGTTTGCATTCCAGACCACCGACTTGCTGGAAGTAGGTAAACTGGGTAATTTCCATTCCGTTAAGCCACACTTCCCAGCCTAAACCCCACGCACCCAGTGTTGGGTTTTCCCAGTTATCTTCGACAAAGCGAATATCGTGAACTTCGGGATCTATACCTAACACACGCAGAGAGCCTAGATAGAGCTCCTGAATATTGTCGGGTGATGGTTTGAGAATTGTTTGAAATTGATAATAGTGCTGCAAACGGTTTGGGTTCTCACCATAACGACCATCGGTTGGACGACGAGAAGGTTGAACGTAAGCCGCTGCGATCGGTTCTGGTCCAAGGGCACGCAAGCATGTCATCGGGTGGGAGGTTCCCGCCCCCACTTCCATGTCTAGCGGCTGAACAATGGTACAGCCTTGCTGGGCCCAATAATCCTGCAGCGCGAGGATCATACCCTGAAAGGTTTTGATATCGAATTTATGCATTGTCAGGTTCGCGCGAGTTGATGAATGGAGAAAATAGCTGGCAATTATAACTCGCAGCGCACTCAAGCAGTAGGGGGCTGGCGGATTTTTGTGCGTCTTTAACCGACTTATCGATACAGCGGTAATATGGATGAATAGACGTTGCCAAATGATTGTTCAAATCGTAAACTAGCGCCGTCTTGGGGAGTAGTCGACCACTGCACAGTCAGTGGGGCAATCATCAACATAGTTGAAGCAAAATCTTCATGGTGATTGCAAGCCCACCTTTATGGTGCTCTGGGCTTGACGAGACCAACGACAATCGCACGAACCGGGGTGGGGCGTGTGTGTTGTCGTGGTTGAATCATAATAAGCCCTGCCCCAGATGAGCATTGTCATGAGCGTTCTTGCTATTTCTATTTCCACCGTCACCTTGGCGGAAATAGGGGATAAAACCCAGTTACTATCTTTGGCGTTGGCGACCCGGTTTCGAAAACCCGCGGTGATTGTCAGTGCCATACTATTAGCCACTTTGGTTAACCATGCAATAGCCGCATGGCTTGGTGTGGTGGCCGCAGACGTTCTAACAGACACCGTTTTACACGTCATTTTGATTATCAGTTTTAGTGTGATGGCGGTTTGGATGCTGATCCCAGATAAGCTTGAGGATGAAGGCATACAGGGAAAGAGTGCATTTTGGGCCAGTTTTACCGCCTTTTTTGTCGCTGAAATAGGGGATAAAACCCAATTGGCGACCACGGCACTGGGGGCACAGTTTAATGATGCACTGTGGGTTGTGGTGATTGGTTCTACCATTGGGATGCTGTTAGCCAATGTTCCCGTGGTTTTAGCCGGCGATAAGATTCAGCGCCATGTGCCGTTTGCGGTGGTACGCGCGCTTGCCGCGGCCATGTTTGCGGCATTGGCTGTACTCGATACCTGGTATCTACTGAGTTAACGCAGGACAATGATGAATTGGTATAAGGGTTGGCATTATGCCAGCCCTTTTTGATCAAAATTGAAACGGCACGGTCTCTGTTTGGGCAGCGACCAGGGTATGGTCCATAAAGCGACAAAAACTCGGAATATCTCGTGTCGTAGAGGGATCATCAGCGGTGATAAGCAAGGTCTGACCGTCATCCATATGGCGGATACGCTTACGTACCATCATTACAGGTTCAGGGCAGCGCAACCCTAAAGCATCAAGCTGATGATCAGCATGGTTAAAAAGCGTCGTCATGTCGGTGTCCTCAAAAAATGTCGACCTGATCATACTTACGAGTCAGAATTATTCAAATAGGGTTGTGATTGTAAAATTATTGTGTAAATTAATTAACAAGTCGTTAACGAATGGCGAGTGGCATGAGAAAAGTAAACGAGCAACAATTTGGTTTTACTTATGGCTACCGTGTATTGGCTTATACAGGATTGAGCGCCCTTGCTTTTTTAGACTTAGCGCATAGTCAGGGTCACGCTCTATTAACGACTTTAGCATTGCTGGTGTCTGCGCTGGGGTTGTTGATGGAAACATTGACCGTTCAGCCAACAGATTCTTCGCAAGGCTAGCTAACTCACTCAACAGCGACACTCACTCTCACTCCCTAGTTTTCTTGGGCTTCCCCGCTTTCAGAGCGGGATTTTTTTTGCCTGTTATTCAGAGAAAACCAGTAACGGAAACGAGGCCAATATCTCGCTGAGTATTGACCTTGTGTCATATGATGAATCTTGCGTTTATGGTTAGTCTTGCTTGGTGATATCAATCACCACGCGGCCTTTTATTTCGCCATTGATGATTTTATCGGCGTACGCTGGCGTCTGGGCCAGGGCGATAGTGTGGCACGCTTGTTCAAAGTAGCGTGCGGGTAACAGCTTGGTGAGTGACTGCCATGCGGCGAGCCGTTGTGGTCTCGGGCAAGAGACAGAGTCCACTCCTTGCAAGCGTACATTCCGCAAAATAAATGGCATGACGGTGGCAGGGAGGTCAAAGCCACCGGCAAGGCCACATGCAGCGACCGTACCACCATACTGAATTTGTGACAGCACGTTGGCGAGCATTTGACTGCCGACGGTATCAACTGCACCAGCCCAGTGTTGTTTATCAAGCGGGCGCCCAGGGGCGCTAAATGCGTCGCGCGGTAAAACGTCATCGGCACCAAGCTGTTCAAGCCAGGTTTGGTTTGCGTCTAGGCGGCCAGTGACAGCACTGACGCGATAACCGAGAGCATGTAATAAGGTGACGGCGACAGAGCCTACGCCACCACTGGCGCCCGTGACTAATACTTTGCCGTCTTCTGGCTTAACGCCGCCATCAATTAAGGCTTGTACGCATAACATGGCAGTCAACCCAGCGGTGCCGACCATCATGGCTTGTTGTTCAGTCAGCCCTTCGGCTAAGGGGACTAACCAATCACCGTTAACGCGCGCTTTCTCAGCCATGCCACCCCAGTGGCCTTCACCGACGCCCCAGCCGGTCAGCACCACTTTATCTCCAGGTTGATAGTCTGGGTGCTGGCTGTCTGCAACCGTGCCAGCAAAATCAATACCTGGCACCATCGGAAATTGGCGCACAATTTTCCCTTTGCCGGTAATGGCGAGGCCATCTTTGTAATTGAGTGAACTATAGTCAATATCGACGGTAACATTGCCGTCAGGGAGATCACTCTCTGCTAAGGCGGTGATATTGGCGAGGGTTTGTTTTTCGTGTTGTTCGAGGACAAGCGCGTTAAACATGGCATTCTCCCGGTTGGAATAAGTGAGCGGCCATACTAGGCCGAGCGAATAATCGACCACTTGCGTTATATCAATCACTATGCGATTGAACGCCGTTAGACGCAACCCAAAAAAAAGAGCGGTAAACACCGCTCTTTTATCGTCACGAAGAAGGCATTACACGCGTTCGAACACGGTGGCAATCCCTTGACCCAAACCAATACACATGGTTGCCAACCCTAAGGTGGCATCTTGACGCTCCATTTGATGCAACAAGGTGGTCGAGATGCGTGCACCTGAACAGCCTAATGGGTGACCCAAGGCAATGGCGCCGCCATTGAGATTGACCTTTTCATCGACTTTATCCATCAGGCCGAGATCTTTGACGCAAGGTAGTGATTGCGCGGCAAATGCTTCGTTCAGCTCCACAAGATCAATATCATCGATACTCAATCCAGCGCGTTTCAGTGCTTTTTGGGTGGCTGGCACTGGGCCATAACCCATAATTGATGGATCACAGCCGGCAACGCTCATCGCACGAATGCGTGCTCGAATAGGGAGCCCGAGTGATTTGGCTTTTTCTTCGCTCATCACTAGCATTGCTGATGCGCCATCTGATAGCGCCGATGAAGTACCCGCCGTCACTGTGCCCGTAACAGGGTCAAAGGCGGGGCGCAGGTTGGCCAAGCTTTCAACCGTGGTTTCTGGACGAATCACCTCATCATCTTCAACCAGAGTCAGTAGACCGTTGGCATCATGGCCTTCGATAGGGGCTATCTCTTGTCTAAAACGCCCTTCTACCGTGGCTGCGTGAGCACGCGCATGAGAGCGAGCAGCAAACTCGTCTTGCATTTGGCGGCTAATACCATGCATACGACCAAGCATTTCTGCAGTAAGCCCCATCATGCCTGCTGCTTTTGCAACCGATTTAGACAAACCAGGATGGAAGTCGACACCATGGTTCATCGGCACGTGTCCCATATGCTCCACGCCCCCAATCATGAAGGTGTCACCATCGCCAACCATGATTGCACGCGCTGCATCGTGTAGCGCTTGCATCGACGAACCACACAGGCGGTTGACGGTGGTAGCACCAACGGAGTGTGGGATCCCCGCTAATAAAGCGGCATTACGCGCAATATTAAAGCCTTGTTCTAGCGTTTGCTGGACACAGCCCCAATAAATATCTTCAATTGCGCTGCTTTCGACTGCTGGGTTGCGAGTCAGTAAGGATTTCATCAAGTGCGCCGATAAGTCCTCCGCGCGTACATTGCGAAATACACCGCCTTTAGAGCGGCCCATTGGTGTACGAATACAGTCAACGATCACTACATTGTTCATTGTTCTCTCCTTAACCTTAGGCTGATTGCGGTGCGTTGACCGGGGTCACATCAAAGTAAGCCTGTTTGTCGCCCGCACGACGTTTCATATCCGTTGGGACATGATACAAGGCGCCAAGATCAGAGAATTTGTCTGCCATTGCGACATAGTGATCAACACCCAGAGTATCAACATAACGGAAAGCACCACCGCGGAATGGCGGAAAACCAATGCCATAGACCAAGGCGATATCTGCTTCAGCAGGAGAGGCGATAATGTTTTCTTCGAGACAACGTGCCACTTCATTGACCATCGGCACCATCATACGAGCAATTATATCTTCATCACTGATATCTGACTGATTCCCCTCGATCACGGAGGCAAGTAACCCAGGTACGGCCTCATCAGCTTCTTTTTTCGGCTTCCCTTTTTTATCGATAGAGTAGCGATAGAAACCCTTGCCGTTCTTTTGACCGAAACGCTCGGCGTCGAACATCACATCAATCGCATCACGACCAGATTTACTCATGCGATCAGGAAAGCCTTCTGCCATCACCGCTTGCGCGTGGTGCGCGGTATCGATACCAACCACGTCGAGTAAGTAGGCAGGGCCCATTGGCCAGCCAAATTGCTTCTCCATAATCTTATCGATGCGTTGGAAATCCACACCGTCACGAAGAAGAAGGCTAAAGGCATGGAAATAGGGGAAGAGTACGCGGTTGACGAAAAACCCGGGACAGTCATTGACAACAACCGGTGATTTGCCCATTTTCGCTGCATAGGCAACCACACGGGCAATGGTTTCATCGGAGGTCTTTTCGCCTCGGATCACCTCGACCAACGGCATGCGGTGGACGGGGTTAAAGAAATGCATGCCACAGAAGTTTTCTGGGCGCGCCATTGACTTGGCCAACGTATTGATAGGAATGGTGGAGGTATTCGATGCAATTACCGCATCCGCACTCACTTGCTCTTCTACCTCTTTGAGAACACTGGCTTTGATTTTAGGGTTCTCTACCACAGCCTCAACAACTACATCGCTATGTTCAATGCCGGCATAGTGTAGACTTGGGGTGATTGACGACAGCACTTGGCCCATTTTAAAGCCATCGATACGACCGCGTTCGAGTTGCTTATTGAGTAGCTTGGTGGCCTCCTTCATGCCCAAATCTAGCGATGCTTGTGCAATGTCTTTCATCATCACAGGCACGCCTTTTAGGGCCGATTGGTAGGCGATGCCGCCGCCCATAATACCTGCACCTAGAACGGCACCACGCTGGGTATCTTTCCCTTGTTTAGCGGCTTTTTTCGCCTTGCCTTTGATCACTTGATCATTGAGGAAAATCCCGACTAAGGCTTGAGCAACGTCGGTTTTTGCCAGTTTGACGAAATAGCGATTTTCGACCTTGAGTGCCTCATCGCGTGTCATGCCGGCCGCCTCTTCAATGGCCGTCACGGCAGTCATTGGCGCTGGATAGTGCTTACCGGCTACCTGAGCCACCATGCCTTTAGCCATGGTAAAACTCATGGCGGCTTCTGTGCGGTTTAGCCCCAATGGTTGTTTTTTCTGCTGACGACGGCCTTGCCAATCAATTTTTTCATTGATGGCTTGAGTGAGCATACTGATTGCCGCGTCACGAAGGTTATCTACTTCAACGACGGCATCCACTAATCCTTCTTTGAGCGCTGCCGCGGCGCGTTTTTCTTTACCTGCAGTGATAATTTCCATCGCCGTATCGGCACCCACTAAACGCGGTAAGCGCACAGTGCCACCAAACCCAGGCATAATACCCAGTTTGGTTTCGGGGAGACCAATCCGTGCGTCAGAGCTTGCAACACGTAAATCGGTAGAAAGAATACACTCGCAGCCGCCCCCTAAGGCATGGCCGTTGACGGCGCTGATCGTCGGATAGGGGAGGTCTTCTAAACGATTGAAGATTGCGTTCGCGCGCGAAACCCAATCAGAGAGCTCTTGGTCGGGCTTGGCAAATAAACCGAGAAACTCGGTGATATCGGCGCCGACAATAAAGGCCGACTTTGCAGATGTGAGCATGAGCCCCTTTACATCTTCTCGGCCTGCTAAGGCGTCGAGGGCTCGGTCTAAGCTTTCTAGCGTCGACAGATCCAGTTTGTTGACAGAACCCTGGCTGTCCAGTGTCAGTTCTACAATGCCGTTTTCCAATGCACGAACTGAAAGGTTATCTCCTTGGTAGATCATGGTTTTTCTCCACGTTGGCCGTACCATCCTGGTTGAATACTGTTCTGGTTAGACCAGATGAGCTCTAGTGTGGATCATTGTTATAATAAATGACAACCAAAAGTTAAACGAATGTTTAAAATATGTGGTGTGGATTGTTTTTGCTGCGTGGGCGTCCCTGTAGAAGAAGCGGAGATATGATAAAGTGCAAGGTAGAAACTCAAGGATTATATCATTATGCCGATCACGCCTTATGCGGTTCCTGCAGAGACTGTCAGGCACGAGCTTGAAATAAAAAAGAGCCGATTTATCACCTATCTTGCTCACACACCGGGTGAGGCAGACGCGAAGCAGTTTATTCAATCTTTACGCAACGCTTACCCTGATGCGCGCCATCATTGTTGGGCCTTCGTCGCGGGAAGACCCGAATCATCGGTACAATGGGGCTGTGGTGACGATGGCGAGCCCGCAGGAACCGCAGGTAAACCAATGCTTGCGCAACTGTCGGGCGCAAAGGTCGGAGAGGTCTGTGCGGTGGTTGTCCGTTATTTCGGTGGGATCAAACTGGGTACCGGGGGCTTAGTGAAAGCATACGGTACCAGTGTGCAACAAGCGCTAAGCTTATTAACAACGCGTGAGGTTGCTGTCACGGTTCCTTACACAATAAGCTGTGAATATGCTCACATTGATACTATCGAGGCGCTACTAAAGCAGTACCATGGCATTCAGCTTGATGCAGCGTTCAGTCATAATGTGCAGCTAGCTGTCCGTATTGATGCGCGATTCATCGAAGGTTTTCTTGATGCGCTAAAAAATCAAACTCGTGGGCAGGCACAAGCTTGCTCGACAGAACATCAATAATTAACGTCAGGCATTTAGCCTGCTTTACGTGTAACGATGAGACGGCAGTAAAAGGCTGTCGCTGATAAGAGGGCCACGTCAGGCTATGCAATTTCGTTCCATTACCCGCATCGTCGGACTTCTACTGGCCCTGTTCAGCATTACCATGCTCGCCCCTGCGCTGGTGGCTTTTATTTACCGTGACGGTGCTGGGCTCCCGTTTGTATTGACATTTTTCTTACTGCTTGCGGGGGGGGGACTGCTTTGGTTTCCAAACCGTGATTACCGGCATGAACTCAAAGCGCGCGATGGCTTTTTAATTGTCGTGCTGTTCTGGACGGTGATCGGCAGCGCAGGCTCTGTGCCGCTGATGTTGTCGGAACAGCCTGATTTATCGGTCAGTGAGGCGTTTTTTGAGTCCTTTTCGGGGTTAACGACGACAGGGGCGACCGTGATTGTTGGTCTGGATGAGTTGCCCAAGGCCATTTTATTTTATCGCCAGCTGCTTCAATGGCTGGGCGGAATGGGGATTATCGTCTTAGCGGTGGCGATTCTTCCCGTACTCGGCATCGGGGGCATGCAGCTTTATCGTGCAGAGATCCCAGGGCCGGTCAAAGATACCAAAATGACGCCTAGGATAGCCGAAACCGCGAAAGTCCTTTGGTACATTTATCTGACACTGACGGTCAGCTGCGCGTTAGCCTATTGGTTGGCCGGTATGTCAGCGTTTGATGCGATTGGGCATAGCTTTTCAACCGTTGCAATTGGCGGTTTTTCAACCCATGACGCAAGTATCGGTCACTTTGACAGTACGGCCGTAAACCTGATCACCGTGGTCTTTTTGTTAATATCAGCGTGTAACTTTTCGCTGCACTTTGCGGCGTTTGCTAATAACGGGCTTAATCTAAAGTTTTACTTACGTGATCCCGAATTTCGCGCGTTTTTACTTATTCAATTCCTACTATGGCTGGTCGTCTTCACCATGCTTAGTGGCCATCAAGTCTATGACAGTTCCACTGAAACTTTTACTCAAGCATTATTTCAGTCGGTATCTATTTCAACCACCGCAGGCTATACCACGACGACATTTGCTCATTGGCCGCTGTTTTTACCTGTTCTCTTGTTATTCACTTCCTTTATCGGCGGGTGTGCAGGCTCAACAGGTGGGGGGATGAAAGTCATTCGTATCTTATTGCTTTCACTACAAGGTACGCGCGAGCTTAAGCGCTTAGTCCATCCCCGTGCAGTGTATACGATTAAGGTGGGCAACAAAGCCTTACGTCAACAAGTCGTCGACGCGGTATGGGGATTTTTCTCCGCCTATGCGTTGGTCTTTGTGATCTGTATGCTTGCGTTAATTGCAACCGGCATCGAAGAGCTGACCGCTTTTTCGGCTGTGGCGGCCACACTCAATAATCTCGGCCCAGGCTTGGGCGAAGTGGCTGCTCACTTTGGTGATATTAATGACACAGCGAAATGGGTACTGATCCTGGCGATGCTGTTTGGTCGTTTAGAGATATTCACATTACTGGTTTTATTTACCCCCACTTTTTGGCGTAGCTAAACAGGGGAAGGAGAAGCAATGAGCAACGCAACGCAGAAAGTGCTGCTGTTACACTCAAGTCGGGAAGGGCAAACTAAGAAGATTCTACATTATATAGAGAGTCAGCTTGGAGAACGTGCGCAGTGTGACGTGAGCGATCTCCATCAAGTGCCAACACTCGATCTTACCCAATATGATCGGGTGTTAATCGGAGCATCGATTCGTTATGGCCACTTCAATAAAAAGCTCTATCAATTTATCGATACGCACAGCGAACAGCTAAACCGAGTGAAAGCGGGCTTTTTTAGTGTCAATTTAACCGCGCGTAAACCTGGTAAAGATACCGCAGAAACGAGCGCCTATAGTCGTAAGTTTCTAGAAAAGTCGCCATGGACGCCTCAGTTGCATGGCGTGTTCGCCGGAGCCCTCTACTACCCGCGCTATAAATGGTTCGATCGTATGATGATTCGCTTGATTATGCATATTACCGGCGGCGAGACGGATACGAGTAAGGAAGTGGAATATACCGATTGGCAAAAAGTGAAAGCATTTACTGATCAATTTGCTCAGTTTTAGCCCATAGCGCTGATTATTTGACCGAACGGCGGCTTTTTGCAAAAAAAGTCGCTTTTCCCTCTTGCTAAGGCGATCAACTTCTCTATAATGCGCCTCCATCGACACGGCACGTAGGGCAAGCGCTCAGCGCCATGTTG
>NZ_JABWMG010000026.1:0-30034 GCF_013366455.1 Salinivibrio sp. EAGSL
CACATCACTCATAATGATGGGGTCACAGGTTCGAATCCCGTCGTAGCCACCATTATTCTGATTTATTGCAGATGCAGTGAATCACACCGGTTTGCGGCGGTGGCGGAATTGGTAGACGCGCTAGCTTCAGGTGCTAGTGTCCGAAAGGACGTGAGGGTTCAAGTCCCTCCCCCCGCACCAAGACAATTGATACTTAGCCCGCCCGCTGAGTTATCATAAAAAACATGCGGAAGTGGCGGAATTGGTAGACGCACCAGATTTAGGTTCTGGCGCCGCAAGGTGTGAGAGTTCAAGTCTCTCCTTCCGCACCATATTAAGCCCACTAGCTTCAGCTGGTGGGCTTTTTTCGTTTTTGTTATCTGCCAGTCACACTTCTCGGTCCCTCTAATACTTTTCGCCACTTCATCTTGAACTTTGTTTTGTTTTGTTTATCATAAGTTTCGAATCGAAACTTTAGTGGTTATATGTCGAAACGAAATACCCAACAACGCCGTCACACCATTGTGTCCTTGCTAACAGAGCAAGGGCAGGTGAGTGTTGATGCCCTCTCTCAACGCTTTGAAACCTCCGAAGTGACTATCCGTAAAGATTTGGCCGAGCTAGAGAAAAACGGCCTGCTACTGCGCCGTTATGGCGGAGCTGTGCCCGTACCGCAAGAAATGGTATCGGAGCAGGCGGTGAAAGTGTCGAAGCAAAAGCAAAGTATTGCCGATACTGCAGCGGCGCGTATTCGAGATCATAACCGTATCGTCGTCGACAGTGGCACCACGACTGCGGCTTTAATCCCTTTGCTCGACAAAAAGCGCGGTCTAGTGGTGATGACTAACTCATTGCAGGTTGCCAATGCGATTCGTGAGCTTGAACACGAACCCACCTTATTAATGACGGGGGGAACGTGGGATACCCATTCTGAGTCCTTTCAAGGTCAAGTAGCCGAACAAACCTTACGTGCCTATGACTTTGATCAGCTCTTTGTTGGCGCCGACGGCATTGATGTGGTGCGCGGCACGACCACCTTTAACGAGATGACGGGTCTGACACGGGTGATGGCGGAGGTCGCGCGTGAAGTGGTGGTGATGATCGAATCTGACAAGATCAGTCGCCGTATTCCTAATTTGGAGCTTGCCTGGTCCAGCATCGATACCTTGATCACCGATAGCCAACTCGACGACGATCTCAAGCGCGCGATCGAACAAACGGGGACAGATGTGATCTGTGCCGATACCTGATAAACCCAATAAGGAAAGACTATGTGTGGAATTGTAGGCGCTGTGGCGCAGCGTGATGTGGCTGAAATTTTAGTGGAAGGCCTACGTCGTCTTGAATACCGCGGTTATGACTCTGCTGGCGTTGCGATCACGGATGACCAGGGGCAATTAACCCGCGTTCGTCGTTTGGGTAAGGTAGCTGCGCTCTCCGATGCCGTTGCAGCGTCTCATCCGACCGGGGGAACGGGGATCGCGCATACGCGTTGGGCCACCCATGGAGAACCCAGCGAAGCCAATGCCCACCCACACATGTCCGGTAATGATATTGCGGTGGTCCATAATGGCATTATCGAAAACCATCAGACATTGCGTGAACAGCTGCAAGCACGTGGCTATCAATTTGATTCGCAAACCGATACCGAAGTGATCGCTCACTTAGTTGACTGGGAGATGCAACAAGGTGGTGATTTGCTGAATGCATTTCAACGCACCGTCGATCAGCTTGAAGGGGCTTACGGCACCGTAGTGATGGATAGACGCCAACCTGAACGGTTGATTGCCGCGCGCTCGGGCAGCCCGTTGGTGATTGGATTGGGGGTGGGGGAAAATTTCCTCGCGTCGGATCAGCTTGCGCTTTTGAATGTGACGCGTCGCTTTATTTACCTTGAAGAAGGGGATGTGGCTGATATCTCTCGCCGCGAGGTGACAATTTATAATCAGGAAGGCACACCGGTCGATCGCGAGGTGCATGAAGCCAGTGCTCAATACGATGCCGCCGATAAAGGCCAATATCGCCACTACATGCAAAAAGAAATCTATGAGCAACCCACGGCATTGACGAACACCATGGAAGGCCGTTTGGGCAACGACCATGTGATTGTGGATGCGATTGGCAATGGCGCCAGCGATATTTTGGCCAAAGCGCAGCACATTCAAATTATCGCCTGCGGGACTTCTTACAATGCGGGCATGGTGGCACGTTATTGGTTTGAGTCGTTGGCTGGGATTAGCTGTGATGTCGAGATTGCTTCTGAGTTTCGCTATCGCCAGTTTGTTACCCGTCCCAACAGTGTGCTCATTACCTTATCGCAATCTGGCGAAACGGCCGATACGCTAGCGGCGCTGCGCTTAGCGAAAGAGCGTGGTTATATGGCGACCATGGCCATTTGTAATGTGGCAGGTTCATCACTGGTTCGTGAGTCTGACTTAGCCTTTATGACGCGAGCAGGGACGGAAATCGGCGTTGCATCGACCAAAGCTTTTACTACCCAGCTGTCCGCGCTACTGATGCTGGTCACCGCGCTGGGTAAAATGCAAGGGCGTATCGGCCGTGATAAAGAGCGTGAGGTTGTCGATGCCTTGCACCATCTCCCCTCTAGCATTGAGCAGGCACTCACGTTTGATAAAGCGATTGAGCAGCTCGCTCAGGACTTTGCTGACAAGCATCATGCGCTCTTCCTTGGCCGTGGTGAGTATTATCCGATTGCTATTGAAGCCGCGCTCAAGCTAAAAGAAATCTCTTACATTCACGCTGAGGCCTATGCCGCTGGTGAGCTAAAGCATGGCCCATTGGCGCTGATTGATGCTGACATGCCGGTGATTGTGATCGCACCGAACAATGAGCTGTTGGAAAAGCTCAAATCAAACATTGAAGAAGTACGTGCTCGTGGTGGCCAGCTCTATGTGTTTGCCGATCAAGATGCCGGCTTTACACCGGAAGAAGGCATGAAAATTATCGCCATGCCACACGTGGATGACATCATCGCCCCGGTTTTCTACACCATCCCGATGCAGCAATTGTCGTATCATGTGGCCTTAATTAAAGGCACGGACGTTGACCAACCTCGTAACCTCGCCAAAGCGGTGACGGTGGAATAATCCTGCCTAGTAATCACCACGCTCTGACTAGGAGCGTGGTTGATCATTTATCAGTTACTTCTTCTTTGCTATAAAAATGCGATCTGCATAGGCTTTGTTGCAAAATGCAAATCATTTTGCATTCAATCTCAGGCATGGCGTCTTGAAATGTAAACAGGATGTCGCGTATATCGCTAAAGATATGATTTTAAAGTCTTTATTTTGTGCCTAATAACCTGGCCTACATTGTGCATACTCAGGGTATAACGACAAATATTGATAAGTTGTAGTGAGGAAGCAATGATTGATTCTAAAACCCAAGTAGCAAAACGCATCAAAGAAGCGCGTGAGTGGAAAGGCATCACTCAAGTGAAAATGGCCAAACTACTCAATGTGGCGCGTCAGACTTATTTGGATATCGAAAACGGTAAAACTGAGCCTCGCGTTCGCATGCTTTCCAATATCGCTGAATTGACTGAACGTCCATTAGTGTGGTTTGTCTATGGCGACGAAGATGTTGAGATGCATGATGTTCAATACAAGCAAGATGTGAACCGCTTGCTCGAGCATTTCTCGCGTTTACCCCATGAAGCGCGCACGGCCATTTTAAATCAAAGCGTGAACATGGCGTCGTTCCTTGTGAACTATTCAAAGGCCGCTCAACGCGCATAAGAGCACTGCCTGACCGACTAGATATGCGGGTAAGTGCTTGCTTACTGAGGTAGGCATCCGTAGCGCAGCATCACACTATCGATGTGCGCTACCATGATACGCCTACCGAGCCATGCATAATGCAGGGTTGGTGTTGTGACGGGCTTTTGTTTAATACAGCTCGGGTAGCAGAGATGAGGCATGAATCATGGTGATTTCGACCGCGCATATGGCGCAACGGATCCGTGAAGCACGGGAATTCAGTAAAATCACTCAGGTAGAGATGGCGCAGCGTTTGAATGTCGCGCGGCAAACCTATCTAGATATGGAATCGGGAAAAACCGATCCAAAAATTCTAGCGCTGGTCACGATTGCAGAGATCACCGGTCGCCCTTTTAATTGGTTCGTGCATGGTGAATCTGATGAGCGAGACATTGCCTTCACTCATCGTGACGATTTGGCCGCCTTAACCAGCTTGCTGAGTCAGTTGCCGCAAGTTGCGCGTCAAACCGTTATGGATAACGCACTATCAATTGCTGAGTATGTCGTATCAATGACGCCCGAGCCGCGAAACGAATAAACAAAAAGCCCGATAAACGTTATCGGGCTTTTGCTTATTTGGCGTCTATGTCGCCGAGTGGGAGAGGAAAAAACGAAAGGCGGGATTCGACGTTTCATCTTTCCATTCATAGCCGAGCTCGCGTAAATGCGCGGTAAATGCCAGCAAATCCTGGTCGCCGATCTCAAAGCCACATAAAACACGTCCGTAATCTGAGCCATGGTTTCGGTAGTTAAACAGGCTAATATTCCAGTGGGTGCCCAGTGTTTGTAAAAAATGCAATAGTGCGCCTGGGTATTCAGGAAATTCGAAGCTGTACAGGCGTTCATGGAGGTGGGTTGAGGGACGCCCGCCAATCATGTAACGCACATGAACCTTGGCCATTTCATCGTCGGATAAATCTTCTACCGGATAACCTGCTTGGCGTAGATCCTTGATTATCTGATCCAACTCTTCTTGGCCTCCCAGCAACCGCACCCCGACGAAAATGTTCGCCAGGTTTTCATCCCCATATCGATAGTTAAACTCAGTCACGGCGCGATCGCCCAAAATCTGACAGAAATTGAAAAAAGCGCCAGTGTGTTCAGGGATAGTGACGGCAAGTAGGCCTTCGCGTTTTTCCCCCAGCTCAGCCCGTTCAGAGACGTAGCGTAGCGAGTGAAAGTTGGTGTTGGCACCGGATAACACCGCCGCCATTTGCTTGTCTTTTAGCTGATGTTTTTCAACATAGTGTTTTAGTCCAGCCAGTGCTAACGCGCCTGACGGCTCGGAAATAGCACGGGTGTCTTCAAAAATGTCTTGTACCGCCGCGCAAATGGCATCACTGGACACCGTGATGCTGTCATCAAGGTATTGCTGGCATAGCCGAAAGGATTCATCGCCGATGCGCTTGACTGCAACGCCATCGGCAAAGGTTCCAACCCGATCGAGGGTGACGGGAAAGCCAGCATCTAACGCCGCGCGCAGACAGGCCGAGTCTTCCGCTTCGACACCGATCACCTTGATATTAGGCATCAGTTGTTTGATAAGCACTGCGACGCCGGCAGCGATGCCTCCGCCCCCGACGGGTAAGAAGACATAATCGAGATGACCATTTTGTTGCACTAGCTCAAGACCGATAGTTCCTTGACCGGCAATCACCTGTGGGTGATCAAAGGGCGGAACAAAGGTATAGCCATGCTCATCGGCAAGCTGTTGTGCTCTGCCTTTGGCGTCATCAAAATTATTGCCATATAGCACCACTTTGCCGCCAAAGCCGCGTACCGCATCGACTTTAATTGCCGGTGTTGTCCGTGGCATGACGATGGTTGCTTGCACGCCAAGCTTGCTTCCAGATAACGCCACCCCTTGTGCATGATTACCGGCAGAGGCAGCAATCACACCGGCTTGCTTTTGCGCGTCGGTTAACTGGGCCATCATATTATGCGCGCCACGCAGTTTAAATGAATGAACCGGTTGACGGTCTTCGCGTTTGAGCTGCACCTGGTTATCGAAGCGCTCAGACAAGCGTTTCATGGTTTGAAGTGGCGAGGTGATCGCCACTTCATAAACAGGCGCGCGCAAGATATCCCTAAGGTAATCAGCACCGTCCATCGGTTGTGCGGGTAAAGATTGCGCCTGTTGCATGCTTACTCCTCCAATTTACTGCGATCGCGCACCGCGCCTTTATCAGCACTGGTGGCAAGGGTGGCATAGGCTCTTAAGGCGTAAGAAACCTGACGCTGGCGATCTTTCGGTTTCCACCCTCTTGCCTGCGCCTTTTCTCGGCGTGCAGTGAGGGTGGCTTCATCTACCCGCAAGCTGATTTCACGGGTCGGGATGTCAATGTGAATGCGATCACCGTCTTCAACGAGGGCGATGGTGCCGCCGTTAGCTGCTTCGGGTGACACATGACCAATGGATAGCCCGGAAGTGCCGCCAGAAAAACGGCCATCAGTGAGTAGGGCGCACGACTTACCCAGCCCCATCGATTTTAAGTAGGTGGTGGGGTAGAGCATTTCTTGCATCCCTGGTCCACCTTTGGGTCCTTCATAGCGAATCACGACCACATCGCCGGCTTTGACTTTTCCACCGAGAATCGCTTCCACGGCGGTGTCTTGGCTTTCGAAGACCACCGCGGGCCCTTCGAAGGTCAGAATGCTCTCATCCACGCCGGCGGTTTTGACGATACAGCCATTTAAGGCGATATTACCTTGCAGCACGGCAAGGCCACCGTCTTGGCTGAATGCGTGCTCGAGGGTACGAATACAACCAGATTGACGGTCATCATCCAGAGTGTCCCAACGACAGCGTTGCGAGAAGGCTTGGGTGGTACGGATGCCCGCCGGCCCTGCTCGATAAAACGCTTTGATGTCTTCATCGTCGGTTTGCATGATGTCATAGTGCGCCAGTTGCTCTTTAAGGCTCATGCCCAGCACAGTTTGCTGGTCCATATTCAGTAAGTTGGCGCGTTGGAGTTCGCCGAGGATCCCCATCACACCACCGGCGCGGTGCACATCTTCCATGTGATACTGCTGGGTGGATGGTGCCACTTTGCAAAGATGAGGGACTTGGCGTGACATGCGATCAATATCATCCATACCAAAATCGATATCGCCTTCTTGAGAGGCGGCCAGCAAGTGCAGCACGGTATTGGTTGATCCTCCCATGGCAATGTCGAGTGCCATGGCATTTTCAAATGAGGCGCGATTTGCAATATTGCGTGGCAGGATGCTGTCGTCGTCTTGCTCGTAATAGCGCTTGGCGAGCGAAACAATCCGTTTACCGGCGTTGAGAAACAGTTGTTCACGATCTGCATGAGTGGCGAGCATGGATCCATTACCGGGTTGGCTGAGCCCCAGCGCTTCGGTTAAACAGTTCATCGAGTTGGCAGTAAACATCCCTGAGCATGAGCCACAAGTGGGGCACGCTGAGCGTTCAATTTGCTCGCTTTGCTCATCAGACACATCTGGGTTGGCCCCTTGCATCATGGCATCGACCAGATCGAGTTTAAGGATTTGATCGGAAAGCTTGGTTTTCCCCGCTTCCATCGGCCCGCCAGAGACAAAAATAACGGGCACATTTAAGCGCATGGCGGCCATTAACATGCCTGGGGTAATTTTGTCACAGTTGGAAATACAGACCATGGCATCGGCACAGTGGGCGTTGACCATGTACTCGACCGAGTCAGCGATAATCTCACGCGAGGGCAGTGAGTAGAGCATGCCGCCGTGGCCCATTGCGATGCCATCATCCACCGCGATGGTATTAAATTCTTTGGCAATCCCACCGGCTTGTTCGATTTCTCGCGCCACCAGCTGGCCCATATCTTTGAGGTGGACGTGCCCGGGCACAAACTGGGTAAACGAGTTCACCACCGCGATGATGGGCTTGCCGAAATCATCATCTTTAACGCCGGTGGCACGCCATAGTGCGCGAGCGCCTGCCATGTTGCGACCGTGGGTGGTGGTTTTGGAACGATAGGTTGGCATATTACGACTCCTTTGCCTTATGCGCGCTGGTCGGGGTGAACGGGATCAAGCCAGCCCCATTTGTCTTCGGTAGTGCCATCAAACAGGCCAAAAAAGGCTTGCTGTAGTGAGGCGGTGATCGGGCCTCGTTGACCTTCACCCACTGTAATTTGGTCGACGCTGCGCACGGGGACGATTTCAGCTGCGGTTCCCGTCATAAACACTTCATCGGCCAGATAAAGCGCTTCACGTGCAATCGACTCTTCGCGAATCGTTAGCCCTTGTTCTTTGGCGAGTGTGATGATCGAATCGCGTGTTAGTCCAGGTAAAATCGCGCTGGTGGCCGGTGGGGTACTGATCACGCCATTTTTGACAATAAAGAGGTTCTCACCGGCCCCTTCGGACAGGTAGCCACGCACATCCAGTGCAATGCCTTCTGCGTAGCCATGACGGCGGGCTTCTCCACCCACTAATAAGGACGATAAGTAGTTGCCGCCGGCTTTTGCCGCGGTTGGAATGGTATTGGGGGCGGCACGGTTCCAGCTCGAGACCATGGCATCGACCCCTTGTGCGAGGGCGTCTTCGCCAAGGTAGCTTCCCCAGCTAAAGGCAGCGATAATGATGTCCATCTGTGTCTCTGGCGGTGGACAAACGCCGAGGCCAACATTGCCGACAAAGCCAAGCGGACGAATATAGGCGGAGCGAAGCTGGTTCACGCGCAGGGTTTCTCGGCAACCTTCCATCAGCGCATCCACGCTAAATGGGATCGGAAAACGATAAATCTTCGCCGAGTCTTTAAGGCGCTGCATGTGTTCGCGATGGCGAAATACCACGGGGCCGTTTGGGGTGTCGTAGCAACGTATCCCTTCAAAGACTGAGGTGCCATAGTGCATGGCGTGGGTGAGTACGTGCACAGTGGCATCCTGCCAAGCGATCATTTCCCCGTTAGACCAAATATAATCAGCGGTATTTGTCGACATTCTTTTCTTCCTTTTTGGTTATGCGCGTAGGGACTGTGTGGTCGAAGAGGCCATCATGACCTCTGCCACGTCCCATAGCTTAGTCAGTTGTGGCCGCAAGGTCTCGATCGCGCGTTGGCTTTCGACGGTGACATCAAAAATTACCTGTCCCGAGTCCGAAGGCATTGACATCGTAAACTGGCAGACGGTAAAACCACGATGACGGATCACGCGCAACACGCGCTCCAACAACTCAGGGCTGTGGGTGGCATGAATTGAAAATTGGTGTTGTGTCATCAGCTTTGCTCCATCATTTGTTGGTTGGCTGCCCCAGGCGGTACCAGTGGCCATACATTTTCCATTTCGTCGATGGCAACATGCAGCAAATACGGGCCCTGATGTGTCATCAAGGTGTTGAGGGCGTCCTCGACCTCGTCTTTGCGCTGGATACTGTGTCCGGGTATATCAAAGGCGCGCGCGAGGGTGAGAAAATCCGGATTGTCAGACAGATCGGTCTCGCTGTAGCGTTGATCGAAAAACAGCTGCTGCCATTGACGAACCATGCCTAAACGCTGGTTATCAAGCAGAATGATTTTAACGGCGATCCCTCGGCGTTTGAGTGTGCCCAGCTCTTGAATATTCATCATAAACGAGCCATCTCCGGTCACTAACACCACCTCATCATTGGGGCGAGCGACTTTGGCGCCCATTGCAGCCGGTAAACCAAAGCCCATAGTGCCCAGCCCTGCTGAGGTTAATAGATTCTCTGGCCGTGATGGGAGTACATGTTGCGCGACCCACATCTGGTGCTGGCCGACATCGGTCGCGACCACCGTACTGGTTGGCATACGCTGCGAAAGGTTATTCAGCAGTGCCGGCGCATAGATAGCGTCACCTGGGTGGTCATAACGCCACGAGTGCGTCGTTTGCCAGGTGGTGATTTGAGCGCGCCAATCAGGCGATGTGTCAGGGTTTTCTAAGGCGGGAAGCACGAGATTGAGCGGGGCGCAAACCGGTGCTTGTGCGCGGCGCAGTTTGTTGATTTCCGCCGCATCGATATCGATATGCACCACGTTAGCGTGGGGGGCGAATGTATCGAGCTTGCCGGTGACTCTGTCATCAAAGCGTGCGCCGATGACAATCAGCAAATCGGACGCTTGCACCGCCAAGTTAGCGGCTTTGGTGCCATGCATGCCCAACATGCCTAGATAATACGGATAGTGCGGTGCGACGGTGCCTAAGCCTTTTAAGGTACTGACCACAGGCAGTTCACTGCGCGCTAAATAATCGCGCACTGCTTGAGTGGCTTTGCCTAACACCACACCGCCGCCGAGATAGACCATAGGGCGCTGACTGGCTCGGATAAGCGCATTCGCCTGGTCGATATCTGTCTTGTTGAGTGGCGCGATATGTGGCGTGGTGATCTGGACTGTAGTCTCAGGGATCAAGCCTTGCTGTACGTCTTTGGCGATATCGACGAGCACGGGGCCCGGTCGACCTGATTGTGCCACTTCAAATGCTTGTGCGAGTGTGGGGGTGAGCTCAGCGGGATCGGTCACTAAAAAACTGTGTTTGGTGCAGGCTAACGATAAGCCCAGCACATCGATTTCTTGAAAAGCATCGGTACCGATAAGAGGGCTAGCAACCTGGCCGGTGATGGCCACAATAGGGACTGAGTCCATCATCGCATCGGCAAGCCCGGTCACGAGATTGGTGGCGCCAGGGCCTGATGTCGCAATGCATACCCCAGGACGGCCACTGGCTCGGGCATACCCGATCGCAGCCATGGCGGCGCCTTGCTCGTGGCGACAGAGGATATGTTCCACCCCACCGTCAAAAAGGGCATCGTAAACGGGCATGATGGCGCCCCCAGGATAACCAAAAACGGTATCCACCCCTTGTTGTTGTAACGCTTTTACCACCCATTGTGCACCGGTCATCGTCGCCCCTCCCCGTCTAAGCGGGGAGAGCAGGGTTGCGAATAACCTGTCTCTGCGCGCTCCATCATGATTGCTTCCGTTGTCGCGTGGCATCGCCACATGAATGAAAAAAGCCCCCGAACCTTTGGGTTGCGGGGGCTTGGTTGCGATGTTGCTGCTGTCTTTCGCGTACCTACACCCCTCGCGGAATAATGACCACGATGAGGCGAATAATGAGAACGATAGCGAAATTTAACATGTGTCTGTCTTATCTTTTATTGGGCCCATTTTATGAGCGTTTTGTTAATTATGTTTTTGTTTATGCCTGCTTGTTGCAGGTCAGTCACGGAGCCGATCTATCGCCGAGTCTCGTGTTTAATTGTTGTGCATTTGTAGTGGTATCACAGACCTCACTCGCATGACAAGAAAAAATTACTCTCAATCACAGATTAGCGCGGCAGTATAAGAGCTGGGTTTCATAGCGATGACAGTAAGCGGAGTGGGAAAATATGGCATTGGCGATAGTTCACAGTCGAGCCTGTGTCGGTGTAGAAGCGCCGAGTGTGACCGTAGAAGTACATATATCCAATGGTTTACCGGGGTTTGCGCTGGTGGGCTTACCGGAAACGACGGTCAAAGAAGCCCGTGATCGGGTACGAAGTGCGATTGTGACTTCTAATTTTGAGTTCCCCTCGCGCCGGATCACCGTCAACCTGGCCCCAGCCGACTTACCTAAAGAAGGGGGACGATTTGATTTACCCATTGCGCTTGGGATCTTGGTGGCGTCGGGACAGTTGCCAGAAAAGCGTTTAAACGCGTTTGAGTTTTTAGGTGAACTGGCGTTGTCAGGACAATTACGGCCGGTTAAAGGCGCATTGCCGGCGGCGCTCGCCAGTCAAAAAGCGCAGCGAGCCCTGGTGGTACCGGATGATAATGCCAATCAAGTGGCGCTGGTAGACAATGAGCGGCATGTGTCAGCGCCCGACCTGATTGCCGTGAGCCAACACCTAGCCGGCCAGCAAAGTTTATGTTTAAACGCTGTACCTGCCGTGAATGACACGCCAGCGGTGACGCGATGCTTACGCGACATTATCGGTCAGCAACAAGGCAAGCGGGCGTTAGAAATTGCCGCCAGTGGCTCTCATAACTTACTTTTTGTAGGTCCTCCCGGCACTGGAAAAACCATGCTTGCGTCGCGTTTATGTGACTTGCTGCCACCGATGAATGATGATGAAGCGTTGGCCTCAGCCGCCGTCACCTCTTTGACTCAACAACCTTTGCATGAGGGAAATTGGCGTCAGCGCCCTTTCCGTAGCCCCCACCATTCCAGCTCCATGGCAGCCTTGGTCGGAGGCGGCAGCGTACCGCGCCCTGGTGAGATTTCGCTGTCTCACCATGGGGTATTGTTTCTTGATGAAATGCCGGAGTTTGAGCGTCGCGTACTCGATGCGTTGCGCGAGCCGCTTGAGTCTGGCGAAATTGTGATTTCGCGCGCCAATGGTAAAACCCGGTTTCCGGCTCGCTTCCAACTTATCGGTGCATTAAACCCGAGTCCAACCGGTCATCACGAGGGTGAATTGGCCCGGTCTAACCCACAACAAATTCTGCGTTATTTAGCGCGTTTATCTGGCCCACTGTTAGACCGATTTGATATGTCCATTGATATTCCCGCACTGCCACGAGGCTGTCTTTCTAGTGGCGGAGAACGCGGTGAGTCAACGTCGACGGTAAAAGCGCGGGTAGCGGCTGCGCGTGAGCGTATGCTGGCACGCCAAGGAAAGGTGAATGCGTTGTTGAGTAATCAAGAAATGGAGCTGCATTGTCAGCTCGTTCAGGCTGATGCGGCGTTTTTAGAGCAGGCTTTACATCGATTGGGGTTGTCCGTTCGGGCCTATCACCGCATTATCAAGGTAGCACGTACCATTGCCGATCTTGGCGGCGACGCTCAGATCTCACGACCTCATTTAGCGGAAGCGCTGGGATACCGGGCGATGGATGGCTTATTGCGCCATCTCAACGCCCAAGTCAGCTAATTACTTTTGGGTCAGTAAAAAGTTGATCAACTGGAAGTATTCTTCCGGAGTTTCTACTGTTTTGGGTGTCACGTGATATTTACCGTTGACGATCACCGCAGGCACACCGCGCAAGCCCGCTTTTTCGAACGATTGGTCGAAACGCTTGGCCATGGAGTTCGCGGCAAAGCTGTTGTAAGCGCTGTCAAATTCTTTGCCATCAATGCCGTTATCGACAAACATTTGGCGAACCTCCGCCAGTGATTTCGGTGGGTTTTGTGCCGCATGAATGCGATCAAACATCACCGGAATAATGGTTTTTTGTGCATCGAGCACAACCGCCGCTGCGTAGGCGCGTGTTACCACACTGCCCATCTCGCCGCCCATAAAAGACACATGGTGTTTTACCACTTTCGCATTATCAGGCACTTGTTGTTTGAGCTGCTGGACCAGTGGTTCAAACTGATAACAATGTGGGCAATAGAAAGAGAAAAACTCGGTCACTGTTGGGGAATCAGTTGCCGGCGTCTCTAGCACCTGGTAATCCTCACCAGCTTTAAAGCGGCCTGGTTTAGCATCCGCTACCTCAATCGGTGTTGCAGGCTCTGCCGACTCCGTTTGCGTCTGCGTGGTTTCGGTTGTTGGGGTGGTGTCTGGTGATGTCTGCGTCACGCTCTCAGGCTCAGAGCACGCGGTTAGGCCTACGACCAGTAGCAAAGGCAACAGTTTTTTAAACATGATTGAATGACTCTCCGTTATCGATTGAGCGCTTACGGATACAGTGTAAGCGGTGGTGCTTCAAGGGCGGCAAGTTGTTCTTTAAAAGCGAGTACCTGACCTTCCCAGTATTTTGCATCAGCAAACCAAGGAAATGCACGAGGAAAAGCCGGATCTTGCCAGCGTTTTGCCAGCCAGGCCATGTAATGCACCATTCTCAGACCACGCAATGGCTCGATCAGTTGCAATTGGTCGGCGGGGAATTCACGAAATTCGCGATAACCCTCCGCCAAGGTGTCGAGTTGCGCGAGCTGATCGGCGCGACTGCCGTTTAAAAATAGCCATAAATCTTGCATCGCGGGACCGTTACGGGTGTCATCAAAATCGACAAATAGTGGACCGTCTCGCCACAAAATATTGCTGGGATGACAATCGCCATGGAGCCGAATCGCGGGCCACTCCGTGTGCCATCGCGCCGCGATGGCATCGATTAATCGGTCGAGATCAGAGAAGAATGTCGCTTGCAGGCTTGCTGGGATCAAGCTGGCTTCTCCTAGCTCGCGGCGTGGCTGATAAAGGTGGCTGTCGAGATCAAATTTAGCGCGAGTTTGAAAAGGCTTAGCGGCGCCCATTTGGTGGATACGACCCAGATAACGGCCGACCGCTTCGAGCTGATCCCAATTGTCCACTTCAAAGCCGCGACCGCCCACACTGGGGAATAAGGCAAAGCGAAAGCCTGACGCGTAAAAAAGACTGGTTCCCTCTCGTTGAATCGGCGCAACGACGGGAATATCTGCGTCGGCTAGCTCGCGGCAGAAAGCATGTTCTTCATGAATTTGCGCATCGGACCAGCGAGCGGGCCGATAGAACTTGACCACATAGCGCTGGCCATCATCGGCGACAAACTGGGCCACCCGATTTTCATAGCTGTTCAGCGCGAGTAGGCCGGATTGAGGAAAAATACCGACCGATTCAATCGCATTTAATTGAACGTCGGGAGTAAGAGCATGAAAGTCAAAGCCTATCTCGGTCATACGCCACCTGAGAATGACAAAAGAAACGTTATAGTAACAAATAAAAAGGGCGCTGCCTGCGCCCTGTTTATTTGTCGTGAATGGTTGTTGTGGTGAATTGGCCGATTACAGATCCGTGATAAAGCGGCTTTCAGCCGTTACCCTTTTTTGTTTGTCGCCTGATTCACGCTCCATCACAAAGGTGATGTCGGCAATGCGTTGCTCCATCTCGTACGTATCGACTGCCAGACTAATCGGCAGTGAGAAAACCTCACCCGCTTGTACATTAACGGTTTGTGGCCCGTGCCATGTCACCTCATCCAAGCCTTTAACCGACAGCTGGTATACGTCGTCTGTCTGCGTTTTATTTAAGATTTTTAAGGTGTAGGTATTTTCAACCAGTCCTTGGTTGTTAATGCGATACAGTTGATTACGGTCGCGTATCACATCCAGCTCCATCGGCATGACCGACATCGCCAGATAAATAAACATTGCAGTCACAATAACCATGACCGCCCCATAACCCACCAGTTTTGGTCGCATGACCGCGGTTTTCTTTCCTTCGAGCTTGTGCTCGGTGGTGTAGCTGATTAGGCCGCGCGCGTACCCCATGCGATCCATGGTTTCATCACACGCATCGACACAGGCACCACAGTTGATGCATTCATACTGCAAACCATCACGAATATCGATACCTGTCGGACACACTTGCACACATAGGTTGCAGTCAATACAGTCGCCTAATCCTAATGCTTTGGGATCTTTCTTACGTGGGCGAGGCCCGCGTTTTTCGCCGCGTTTGGCATCATAGCCAACGATAAAGGTGTCTTTATCAAACATTGCGGACTGAAAGCGCGCGTAGGGGCACATGTGAATACACATGATCGATCGCATCCAGCCCGCATTCCCGTAAGTACAGGCAGCAAAGAAGATCACCCAAAAGCCGACCCAAAAGCTAGTATCGAACGTGACTAAATCGACCGCGAGCGATTGCACGGGGACAAAGTAACCGACAAACGTGGCGCCCGTGACCAGAGATATGAGCCACCAAGCCGCATGCTTCGCGGCTTTTCGCGCAGCCAATGCCGGCGTAAGTTTGAGCGAGTCTTGTTTTCGGCGTTTGTTGGCCGCCCCCTCCAGCTTTTCTTCAAACCAGATAAAGAGAAAGGTCCATACTGTTTGCGGGCACAAATAGCCACACCACACCCGGCCAAGAAAAGTGGTAATAAAAAAGAGGCCGAAGGCGGCGAGCATCAAAAGTGCAGCCAACAAGGTCAGGTCTTGTGGCCACAACGTGGTGCCGAAAAAATTAAACTTTTGATTGCCTATATCCAGCAAAATGGCTTGTCGGCCTTGATACGGGATCCAGGGCGTTAGCAGAAACAGCAGCATAAAGAACCAGCCCATGTAACGGCGCATTCGCTGGTAATAGCCTTTCACCGCGCGTACATAAATGCGATTACTCGGATTAAAGCGATCGTCGTTACCTTTATGGGTTTTGGGATTGTATTCTTTTGCAGTCACGTCTTTGACGTTAATTTTTTTATCGCTCATGACATTGGCTTTCCTTGGGATAGCGGGTCCATGGTGCATTGCCAGGCCCTAATTATCATTGTGCCTGTGATTGTAGCGCAGCAAACGCCGTGAATACGCTACCAGAGTCATAGTTTGCGATACAGCCACAAACTGAACGAATTCCAGCTATAACAGACGATTAGCGAGGGCCACTGACTCACTCTTTTGTTGGGGTAATGCCTCTCGCCCGTAAAATAGCGGCTTTAAAGTCGTCTTCATTGTCTTTTGCAAGGCCAGGAATAGGCGCGTTGCTATCTTCTAGTCGCATTTTGAGTTGATAGATCAAGGTGTCGTCCGATAGCGTTGTTAAGTCATCGCGATGACCGGCCTCTTGGGCAATCAGATTGAGCATGGTCATGAGCGAGTGATTGGGCGTTTGTTGCCAAGATTGGTTCAGTAGATCGAGCAACTCGTTGATACGATGGCAGTGCATGGCGGGATCCTTAATGTGGCACGTAAAAAATACCATTTTGCCCGACGGCGAGCGGTGAATACTTAGCCAAGATCAAATTCCTCTCAGGCGAGAGTTAATTTATCGGCATCACACGATTACGCCCGAGGTTTTTGGCCTTATAGAGTTGTTGATCAGCACGGTAAATGAGGTCGGCGCCAGATTCGCGAGCATGCTCATCGTACTCGGCGACGCCCATGGACACGGTAATATGATCCAATGTTTGGCCACGACGCCGGTCTTTTATCACCATTCTATCGATAGCGGCACGTAGCGTTTCAGCGGTCC
Organism: Salinivibrio sp. EAGSL; assembly: GCF_013366455.1. NCBI lineage: Bacteria > Pseudomonadati > Pseudomonadota > Gammaproteobacteria > Vibrionales > Vibrionaceae > Salinivibrio > Salinivibrio sp. EAGSL. Next base: position 16,659 of record NZ_JABWMG010000026.1, read on the forward strand.
GTTTTGCGCTATTGAGACGTCTTTTAGGTAACAGTAGCGCAAACTCTTCGCCGCCGTAGCGGAACGCTTGTACGCCTTCTCGGCAGTAGTCGAGTAATCGCTTGGCGACCTGCTTCAAAGCGATATCGCCGAGCACGTGACCGTATGTATCGTTAAGTTGTTTAAAGTGATCGAGGTCGACGAGGACTAAAGCAAACGGCCAGGTTTGTGCGTTTTCGGTGTACGCATTGAGCTCGCGTTCAAAGGCGGCCCGATTGAGCAGGCCGGTTAAGCCATCATGGGTGGCTTGCTCGGTCATCTCTGCGAGGTTTTGTTTTAGTTGGGCAATTTCTTGCTGGGCATCACTCAGTTGGTGTTTAAAGTAGCGGGTCGATTGAGTCAGAGCTTGCGAGTCTTTCACTACATTACGGACAACGGCGATGGTTTCATCAATGGACAACCCTTCGTTTTCAACGCGAGACAGCTGTTCGAATGTTTTGTCGAGTACCGAGTGAAACGCGTCTGTGTCCTGAAGCGTGTCAGACATCGAATGACTCATCTCCGTCATCATTGACTCAAGGCTTTGCTTAAGGCTGCCAATGTTCTGGCTGTGTTTATCCGCCATATGCTTTTGATACAAGATGTCGCTTTGAAGAGGACTGCACGTGCCATGCTCATGGACGGTGGTATCGACGTCAGCGGTGAGCTTTGGATCGGTATTGGCGACGTAGGTGTACCATAGCGCGTAGTTGGTCGGTGTCGTGGGCACCTTATATTTCATCATCAAAGGGACCGCTTTTTTGAGAAATACGGTCGATTGTTGAAATTGATCGTCTGACATGGCGGTCCTTTCTGCTAAGCAACATAGATAGGCACTTTGTTCAGTGTATACCCAAAGTGACAGGAGTGGCAGCGTTGAGATAAAAAGCGTGAGCCTGCAGACACGGATGTCTGCAGGCTTGTGTTGGCGCAATAACGGGTGTTAAAGAAAGAACGGGCTGGGTTGGAATAGGCGTTCAACATCCGGAATGTATTTTTTATTCACCAAGAATAACACCACATGATCATCTTGCTGGATCACGGTTTTATCATGGGCAATCAATACTTCATCGCCTCGTACAACCGCACCTATGGTCGTGCCCGGTGGTAACTTTATCTCGCCAATTGCCCGGCCAACCACTTTGGACGTTGACGCATCACCGTGCGCAATTGCTTCAATTGCTTCAGCGGCGCCGCGTCGTAATGACGACACATTGACAATATCGGCGCGGCGTACATGGGTGAGCAACGCCGAAATCGTCGCTTGTTGGGGGGAGATGGCAATATCAATCACCCCACCTTGAACCAAGTCGACATAAGCACCGCGTTGAATCAGCACCATGACTTTTTTTGCCCCTAGGCGTTTAGCGAGCATTGCCGACATAATATTGGCTTCATCTTCGTTGGTGACCGCGATAAAGACATCAATCTGCTCAATGTGCTCTTCGCTGAGTAATTCCTGGTCAGACGCATCGCCACAAAAAACGGTGGTTTCTTCTAATAGCTCAGCCAGGTGTTCAGCACGAGCTGGATTGCGCTCAATTAACTTCACGCTGTACTGGCGCTCAAGTGCCATGGCTAGGCCAGCACCAATATTCCCCCCACCCACAATCATGATGCGTTTGTAAGGCTTTTCGAGGCGCTGCAGTTCACTCATCACTGAGCGGATATGGTTGCTGGCGGCGACGAAAAAGACTTCATCATCGGCTTCGATAATGGTCGTGCCTTGGGGGCGAATCGGGCGGTCACGCCGAAAGATAGCGGCAACACGGGTATCGACATGCGGCATGTGCTCGCGCAGTGCTGAGAGCGCTTTGCCGACCAAAGGCCCGCCGTAATAGGCCTTAACAGCCACCAGGCCCACTTTTTTGTCGGCAAAGCTGACCACTTGTAACGCGCCTGGGTATTCAATTAAGCGACGAATATAATGCGTCACCAGCTCCTCTGGGGCGATAAGGTGGTCAACCGGACAGGCGTCACTGTTAAACAGTTGCTCTTTTACCGCGAGATATTCAGGACTTCGGATCCGAGCAACACGATTGGGTGTGTTAAAGCGGGTAAAAGCGACCTGACAAGCGATCATGTTTGTTTCATCGGAGTTGGTTACGGCAACCAGCATATCCGCATCTTGCGCGCCAGCCTCTTGCAAGGTCGACGGATGGCTGGCAAACCCGTGTACAACACGTAAGTCGTATTTATCTTGCAGTTCGCGAAGCCGTTCTGGGGCGCGGTCAACAATGGTGATGTCATTGTTTTCTCCGACCAGATTTTCTGCCAAGGTACCGCCGACTTGGCCTGCACCCAAGATAATGATTTTCATGTTGTTGTTACTCCCTGCCTCGTTACTTGCCGGTTGGCTTTTTTAGGCATGCGTAATAGAAGCCGTCCATGTCGTGTTCTCCGGGGAGAATTTGTCGTCCTGGCTGGTCGTGGGTGCCGGTGCGCAATATTGCTGTTGGCTCGCGAGTTAAAAAGGCGCGAATTTGTGTCGCGTTTTCATCCGGTAATACCGAGCAGGTCGCGTAGACCAGCGTACCGCCTGGCGCCAATTGCTGCCACATTGCGTCCAAAATCTCCGCTTGTAACGTGACCAAGGCTTGAATATCGCTATCGCGTCTTAGCCATTTAATGTCCGGATGGCGACGGATCACACCTGTGGCCGAGCAGGGCGCATCCAGCAAAATGCGATCAAATGCTGGGCCCGAATGCCAAGCGCTCGGCAAGCGAGCATCGGCGTGTTTCACCTCAGCATTAAGCCCTAAGCGCGATAGGTTCTCTTTGATCCGCGACAAGCGATTTTCATCGGCATCAATGGCAGTGACGATCGCATCAGGCTGATGTTCAAGAATATGACAGGTTTTGCCACCGGGGGCGGCACAGCAGTCGAGAATGTGCTCTGCTGAATCGGGCTGGAGGTAGTCGACAGCGAGTTGTGCGGCGGCATCTTGTACCGATACCCAACCTTGGGTAAAGCCTGGCAAACGTGTTACGTCGCACGGTGCGTCGAGCTTGATAGCGTCCAAAGCTTGGGTGTGCGGAGAACCAGCGATACCAGCCGCTTGCAGTTCAGCAAGGTAACTTGCCTGAGTATGATGCTGGCGGTTTACGCGCAACCACATGGGGGCTTTTTGATGATTCGCCGCGATAATCTCTTGCCACTGGTTAGGGTAGGCCTGTTGAAGACGCGTTAATAACCAGCTGGGATGGCAGTGTTGCCCGGCGGACTCGGCTTGACTGGCATCATCGAGCGAGGCTTGATCGCGTTGATAGTTACGCAATATCGCATTGATAAGGCCACGTAACTGCGGACGCTTGAGTGTTTTGGTCGCGTTGACCGTTTCCGCCACCGCGGCATGGGCCGGAATACGCATATAGCCGAGTTGATAGAGGCCAACGAGTAACAGGTGATGAAACACACGTTGCTTACCTTTTAATGGTTTGTCCATCAAAGCTTGCACGATATGCTCTAAACGCGGCAACCAACGTAAGGTGCCGTAGCAGATCTCTTGCAGTAATGCCGCATCCCGTGGTGCGATGTGCTGCTGCGCAAGTGGCAGTTGCTGCGAGAGGGATTGGCCTTGATCGACCACTTGATATAGAACGCGGGCAGCCGCGGCTCTTACATTCATATGTTTACCCATTAAAAGGCCAAAATGGCATCAGACGATAGCGTCGCCTGTTACATTAAAAAAGGCCAGCGTACTGGCCTTAAACGATGTTGCTACAAAACGCACCCTTTATACTAATTGGGTGCCGGTTTCAAACCACTCGCGACGCGCATTGAGCAGCTCGTGAGCCTGCATGGCTTTCTTGCCCGGTGGCTGTAGGTGTGTCAGCTGAAGAACACCTTTGCCGGTCGCAATTTGAATACCGTGTTTATCAGTGTTAATGACGGTCCCCGGCGCAGCATCAACATCAATATCGAGTGCGTTCGCGCCCCACACTTTGATATTTTGCTCACCTAAGGTGAAAAAACTCACCGGGCGAGGATTGAATGCGCGTACACAGCGTTCGATAAACGCCGCGTCTTGATGCCAATCGATATGAGCTTCTTGCTTGGTTAGCTTTTCGGCGTAATTGGCTTTGGCGTCATTTTGCGGTTCAGCCAATATAATGCCGTTGGCCATATCATTGAGGCAATCAATCAGTGCCTGTGGACCCAGCTCAGCCAAGCGCTCATACAGACTGCCACTGGTTTCTTTGTCATCAATCGGTAAGGTGGCGATTTTTAACATGTCACCGGTATCGAGCCCTTCATCCATCTGCATGATGGTGACGCCGGTTTCGTTGTCGCCTGCCCAGACCGCTCGCTCAATCGGTGCGGCCCCCCGCCAACGTGGCAAAATTGAGCCATGCACATTAACGCAGCCCAATCTTGGGATCGTTAACACGGCTTTCGGCAAAATAAGTCCATAGGCGACCACCACCAGAACGTCGGCATCGAGCGCGGCTAACTCGGCCTGTGCCGTTTCGTCACGCAACGTGCGAGGCTGGTATACCGGGAGTGCATGTTCAATCGCCAGTTGTTTAACTGGGCTCGCCGTGAGCTTTTTGCCCCGTCCTGCTGGTTTATCTTCGCGGCTATAGACCGCAATGACCTCATGCTCACTGTCGAGTAAGGCTTGTAAATGGCGCGCGGCAAAGTCCGGCGTGCCCGCAAATACTATACGCAGCGGTTTGCTCAAAGTGACCTCAGCTTGCTTTTTGGTTAGCGCGTTTGAGTTTTTCCATTTTTTGCTTGATGCGTTGGCGCTTCAATGGTGATAGATAATCAACGAATAGCTTGCCTTCTAAGTGGTCAAGCTCGTGTTGAATACAAATCGCCAGTAAGTCGTCTGCATCGAACTGAAATGGATTGCCGTCACGATCGAGTGCTTTGACCGTCACTTCGGCTGCTCGAGGCACTAAGGCACGTGAGCTCGGCACAGAGAGGCACCCTTCTTCAATACCCTCTTCACCGCGCTTTTCGATAATTTCAGGGTTGATCAGCACCATAGGCTCGTCACGCGTTTCTGATACATCGATCACGACCATGCGTTGGTGAAAATCAACCTGAGTAGCGGCAAGACCGATACCGTCTTGGTCGTACATGGTTTCAATCATGTCATCGGCCATTTTCTGGATCTCAGGGGTAACGGTATCCACCGGTTTCGCAACGGTGCGAAGGCGCTCATCTGGAAATGTTAATACGTTCAGTAAAGCCATAACGTCTCGCAAAAATTGAACTGTGCCGAATGCGGCACGGGATAATTGGGTTAATTCTAGACATTTTGCCAGCCAATTGACAGCATCAGCGCGTTCTGTCTGACAAGGAAGACGACGATGACAAAGAAACTGTGTAGGCTTGCTATGGCAGTCCTATTGACAGCGCTACTCCCGTTCAGTATGGCGGCACAAAAGAGTGAAACACGTTATACCGTTGAGCGTGGCGATACGCTTTGGGATATTGCCGCCACCTTTTTTGCTGACCCTTGGCATTGGCCAAAAGTATGGTACGACAACCCAAGTATAAAGGATCCACATCTTATCTACCCGGGCGATACGTTGACACTTAAGTGGCAACAAGGGAAACCGCATCTAACATACCAATCCTCTCACACGATAGCCGCAGACGAACCGGCGTCGCCTGTGCCCAGTGTTGGGCCCTTACTCTTACCCCACCTAGCACAAGATACCTTGATTGAGAAAGCACGATTAGTTGCGTTACCCAGGGTGTTGGGCTCGCCTGAGGGGCGTCGCCTTTTATCGGCGGCAGACACTGTGTATATCGATGCCGCATTACACGCGATCGATTGGCAGGTATATCGGGTCGCGCACACCTTTTCGCATCAACGCGCAGATCAAACGGCTGATAATCGCCCACAAATGGTTAGCTTGACGCACGTGGCCAATGGTTCAATCACCGACGTGGCGTCGAACTATAGCGTGATGACACTGACTCAGGTCAATCAAGAGATACGACCCAATGACGTGCTATTGCCGGCCCCCGACCGTGTTCAGGCGCCATTCTGGCCTTATCCAGCGAAAACCAAAGCGACCTTATTGGGTCACCTTTACGGCAGTGAATACGTGGCTCAAGGGCAGTTAGTCGTTCTGGATAAAGGGGCAAAGGCGCAGGTTTCGGCCGGGCAAGTATTTGAAGTCACTCAACCTGGAAAACAGGTCGTGAATCAGCCAGGTGAGTACCAGTATCAAGCACAAGCCGATAAAACCCCACGTGAGGTCACTGTATTACCGAACGTCAAAGTCGGTGAGCTGATGGTTATCCGCTCCTATCCATGGATGAGTTTGGCTGTCGTACAGCAAGCCACTCAGCCGATTAAAGCGGGTATGCAGGCGATTCCGCCTTCAAGCGCTCGGATCAGTCATGAAAGATGAGACGTTATACGCGTGGTTAACCTTGGCTCAAGTGCCACGGCTACGGGCCAGGCAACGTCGAAAACTCTTATCGACATGGCCGGTCGAGGCTATCCATCAGCAATCTCAGCAGGCGTTGGCCGCGATTGGATTAAGTGAGGATCAATGCCAGGCGATATGCAGCCCAAATCAGGCGTTAATCAATGCGAGCTTGCGCTGGGCCGAGGCGCCCGATTGCCACTTATTGTGTTTTGATCATCCCGCTTATCCCTCGTTGTTAAAAGAAATCGCCAGCGCGCCTCTCATTCTCTATGTTCAAGGTGATCCCAGCGCCTTAGCCAAGCCCCAGCTCGCCATGGTTGGCAGTCGTCATGCCACCCAATCTGGATTGACGACGGCTTATCACTTTGCCAAACAGTTGGCCGACTACGGGTTGACCATTACCAGCGGTTTAGCCTTGGGCATTGATGGGCGGGCGCATAAAGGTGCCTTAGACGGCAATGGACAAACATTGGCGGTGCTCGGCAGCGGGCTAGGGCGTATTTATCCTGCACGTCACCGTGACTTAGCCAGCCAAATTATTACGCAAGGGGCGTTGGTGTCCGAGTTCTGGCCAGATGCGCCGCCACGGGCGGAACACTTTCCTCGTCGTAACCGTCTGATCAGTGGCTTATCAGCGGGCGTATTAGTGGTGGAAGCGGCACCGCAAAGTGGCTCATTGATTACGGCGCGCTACGCACTTGAGCAAAATCGAGGGGTGTTTGCGATCCCAGGCCCAATCGATCAGGTCCAAGCGCGAGGATGCCATCAATTGATCAAGCAGGGCGCAACCTTGACGGACAGTGTGGATGATATTTTAAGTGAAGTAGACAGTTTGGTTCAGTTTGCAGTGAGCCAACAAAGCGAATTATTTAGTGATGCGCCCAAGTTAGATGCCGATCAAGGATTGCCATTTCCCACGCTGTTGGCTAACGTAGGGACTAACGCGACGTGTGTCGACGTACTAGCTGAGCGCTGCAACCAACCGGTTCACGAAATCATGATGCAGTTGTTAGACTTAGAACTCCAGGGGCTTGTAGCAGCAGTACCCGGTGGCTATGTCAGAACGAGGAGGGGCTAGCCATGATGGACATTCTTATGTACCTGTTTGAAACCTACATCCACAGTGATGTCGAGGTCATTATCGATCAGGACGAGTTAGCGGATGAATTGTCCCGTGCGGGTTTTCATCAAGATGATATTTATAAGGCCCTAAACTGGCTGGAAAAATTAGCTCAGTTACAAAACGCGGATAAACAGCCCTATCTAACAGGCAGTGCACAGAGCTCGATTCGTGTATTCACCGAGCAAGAAACCCGTTTTCTCGATCAAGAAAGCCGAGGTTTTTTATTGTTTTTAGAACAAGCTGGAGTGCTGTCACCAGAAACGCGTGAGATGGTGATCGATCGGGTGATGGAGTTAGAAACGCAAGAGTTTGGTTTGGATGATCTAAAATGGGTGATCCTAATGGTGCTGTTTAACGTGCCAGGTAATGAGCGCGCGTATACGCAAATGGAAGACATGCTGTACGACGCACAAGAGGGGTACGTGCATTAACGCTTATCAATAACAGTAAAGGTGTGAATGAATACAGATAACACCCCGAAGACCCAGGAGCGCTGCCCGGAATGTGGCAGCGCTCTTGCGTTTAAATCGGGCAAACGAGGCCCGTTTCTGGCCTGTACGGCCTATCCAGACTGCCACTATACCAAAGCGTTACACCATGGTGATGGCCATGTGGTGAAAGCGCTTGGCGTGACCTGTCCGGCGTGTCAGCAGGGAGAGTTGGTGCTGCGCCAAGGTCGATTCGGCATGTTTATTGGCTGTGATCAGTTCCCGCAATGCACGCATATCGAAAAACCAGATGAACCCGATCACACCACTCTGACCTGCCCAGCCTGCCACAAAGGTGAGCTGGTGGAGCGTACCTCGCGCTATGGCAAGCGCTTTTTTGCCTGTGATCAGTACCCTAAGTGCCATTTTGCCGTGAATGCACAACCGATAGCTGGTACCTGCGAGGCATGTGGTTTTGCACTCTTGGTCGAGCGTAAAAAAGGTGGGAAAACCGTGCATCAATGTGCCGATAAGCCCTGCAGCGCGATTCAAGATGAATCGGCTGCAGAGTCGGAGAGCGAGGATTAATCGGCTTGTGCGGCCAGTGCTAACGCGGCGGACTGTAAACCGTGAAAGGTGTCGTCGGGCAGGTAGCTGGCGAGGCTCGCTAACGTGGTGGCAAGCTCGGCGTTCGAGGTGGCCGTGACATTGATATGGCCCACTTTGCGCCCCGGGAGAGGCGTTTTGTTGTACCAATGCACATGGGCGTCGCGATAGGTCGCAAGCGGGACACTACCTTGACCCAAAATATTGATCATCGCAGCGGGCTGAACCAAACGGGTAGCGCCAAGCGGTAAGCCGCTGACCGCACGCAAGTGGTTTTCAAACTGACAACAGGCGCTACCTTGCTGGGTCCAGTGGCCCGAGTTATGGACTCGAGGTGCGATTTCGTTCACCAGCAAGCGACCGTCAACATCAAAAAATTCGACCGCGAGCACACCCACGTAATTGAGTGTGTCGGCAATCTTTTTCACCATTTCAGCCGCTTGTAACTGCAAATCCTGTTCGTCAGGCCGTGCCACCGACAAAGTCAGTACGCCGTTGTGGTGATGGTTTTGGGTTAGGCTGTAGCTGGCAAATTCGCCATTGGCACCACGTACACCAATTAGTGACACTTCACGCTCAAAAGGGATCATGGCCTCAGCAATGATCGCTTGACCATCGCGCTGCTCGGGCGCGGCAAGAAAGGCGCCCAATTCGGCCCATAATGCGCTGAGATCATCACCATCACGATAGCGCCATTGCCCTTTGCCGTCATAACCATCGAGCGTGCTTTTCAACACCAAGGGCGCGTCCAGAGCATCGATCGCCTTTTCTAAATCCGCCTGTGTATGTACCACTCGGTATGGCGCGTTAGCCACCCCAGCTTGCATCAATAAGGCTTTCTCTATTTGACGGTCGCCACCGGTTAAAATTGCCTGCGCACTGGGGCGTAACTTCCCGCTTTGCTCGCATTGATGCAAAATGTTGGCAGGAATATGTTCAAATTCAGCGGTGATAATATCCGCGCCGGCTATCGCGGTATCGAGCCCTTGACCGAGTGGCTGCTGGGTTAAAGGATGGATAATGTCGCCGCTGCGCACATCATAAGCACTGACGATAAGATTGAGCGGCGCGCCGGCTAATGCCATCATCCGGGCCAGTTGTCCCGCGCCTAACACCAGAATATTCATGGTCGTTACCCTTGTGGGTTAGGCTGAGCGAGAACGGCCTCGGTTTGCGTTTGGCGAAACGCATCCACTTTTGCCATCAAGTCAGGGTCGGCCGTTGCGAGAATTTGTGCCGCAAGGAGGCCTGCATTCGCGGCGCCTGCCTCACCAATGGCAAGCGTGCCCACTGCCACGCCTTTTGGCATTTGAGCAATTGAAAGCAATGAGTCCATGCCTTTTAACGCTTTCGACTGGACCGGTACGCCGAGTACGGGCAGGCTGGTGTGTGCGGCAGTCATCCCGGGTAGATGGGCGGCACCACCGGCGCCGGCAATAATCACTTTAATACCGCGCTCAGCCGCTTGCTGGGCATAGTCGGCAAGTAACTGTGGCGTGCGATGGGCGGAGACAATACGGGTTTCGTAAGGGATAGCAAAGTGATCCAACATAGCCGCTGCATGTGTCATGGTAGGCCAATCGGATTGCGAGCCCATGATGATACCGACAGTCATAATACGTCCTTCTTGATGACAAGCGTGAATAAGTTAAGCTGAGCGTGGCGTGAATTATACCCAGATTTCATCGCAAGGAAAACGTTTGCGTCAGCGGTGGGAGATGAAATTCCGTCAAGATCCCACTGCGTGGATCAGGTAAAGTACATACATAGTCTCAGTAACAAAGGATGTGAGCGTGGCACACGGTCAGTCGACAATTGATAAGCAAGCCGTGAAGGCTTTTTTCCTCCAGCTTCAAGATGATATTTGCCAACAGCTTGCGCAACAAGATGGTCAAGCGCACTTTATTGAAGATGCGTGGGAGCGTGAGAAAGGGGGCGGTGGCCGCAGTCGCGTCCTACGTCAGGGCCAAGTATTTGAACAAGCGGGAGTGAACTTCTCGCATGTATTTGGCGATCAAATGCCTGCTTCTGCGACAGCACACCGTCCAGAGCTCGCCGGGCGCTGTTTTGAGGCCATGGGGGTGTCGTTAGTGATCCATCCTCATAACCCATACGTGCCAACCTCACACGCGAACGTGCGGTTTTTCATTGCCGAAAAAGAAGGCGCTGATCCTGTGTGGTGGTTTGGCGGTGGCTTTGACCTCACGCCTTTCTATCCGTTCGAGGAAGACTGCCAGCACTGGCATGAGACCGCCAAAGCCTTGTGCGCGCCCTTTGGTGATAGCGTGTACGCTGATCACAAAGCATGGTGCGATCGCTATTTTTATCTGCCCCATCGCGATGAAACCCGTGGCGTCGGCGGGCTTTTCTTTGATGATTTGAACCAATGGCCATTCGAACAGTGCTTTGCCTACACCCAAGCGGTTGGAAAAGGTTTTATCGATGCCTATCTGCCGATTGTACAGTGCCGCAAAGCTACGCCCTATGGTGAGCGTGAACGCGATTTTCAGCTTTACCGTCGCGGACGCTATGTTGAGTTTAACTTGGTGTATGACAGAGGCACGCTATTTGGCTTGCAAAGCGGTGGGCGTACCGAATCTATTCTGATGTCGATGCCGCCGATGGCGCGTTGGGAATATAATTGGTCACCTGATGACGATGCGCCGGAAGCGAGACTCTATCGCGACTACCTTAAACCGAGGGAGTGGTAACCAATGACCGATCGTTATTGCGTGGTCGGCCACCCGATTGGCCACAGTAAGTCGCCGCAGATCCACGCCGCGTTTGCGACACAAACCCAACAAGACATCGACTATCAAGCCATTGAGGCGCCGCTTGAAGGCTTTGTGACCACCATGCAGGCGTTTTTTGCGCAAGGAGGGCGCGGCGCCAATGTGACCGTGCCTTTTAAACAGCAAGCGTATGATTGGGCTGATACACTGACAGAGCGTGCCCGCCGCGCCGGTGCCGTGAATACGCTGGTTAAGCAAAGCGATGGCTCTCTACTCGGTGATAACACCGATGGCGCCGGTTTGGTGACTGACTTACACCACCACCATGTGGCACTGCGCGATAAGCGCATTATAGTCGTGGGAGCGGGCGGTGCCGCACGGGGTGTGTTGCTTCCTTTACTGGAGCAAGCGCCAGCATCGCTGATGATTGTCAATCGCACCGAGCAAAAAGCCCAGCAATTAGCCGCTGCATTTGGTGAGGCCGGACCGATCGCCAGTCATGCCGTGGATAAACCTGTGGCGGCGCCTGTTGATGTGATCATTAATGCGACCTCGGCAAGCTTACATCAAAGCTATCCCCCTCTCCCGCAAGGAGCGATTGGCCCAGCGACCACTGTCTATGACATGGTGTATCAAGCTGGCAGCACAACCAGCAACCAATGGGCGCAACGCCAAGGAGCAGGGCGGTGTTTAGACGGCTTGGGCATGCTGGTGGAACAAGCGGCGGAAAGCTTTGCTATATGGCGCGGCTGTCGGCCACAAACCGAACGTGTGCGCGAGCAGTTAAGAGAGGCACTCAATCGATGAATCAGTCCCTTATTCTGGCTGCGGACGAAGCGCAGGTCGATACGGCAAAGGCCCGTGTTTGTTTTTACGGCCAGCTTAATGGTGCATTGCTAACATGCGCTGTCCGCTTTACCACCTTATCTGCGCTCGCCGGCTGTGCGGTGGACACGGATAATGCGCAGGCGATCGTCGAACAGGTATGGTTTGATATTGAAGAGCAAATGGAAGCGGCCATCGAATCAGAAGCGTTTGAACCCGATGGCAGCTTGGTGATCTAGTGCTCGCAGCGGTAGATGTCTTTGGTGTCGACATAGTTTTGCGCTGAGCGGGCAAAATAAGCACGCTCTTTGTCAGTGAGGGGGCGGACCTGTTTGACCGGTGAGCCAACATACAGGTAGCCGCTCTCTAAGCGTTTTCCTGGTGGGACTAAACTGCCAGCGCCAATCAGCACTTCATCTTCTATGACAGCGTCATCAAGAATAATCGTCCCCATTCCCACGAGGACTCGGTTGCCAATCCGGCAGCCATGCAACATAACCTTGTGGCCGATTGTCACTTCTTCGCCAATGATCAGCGGGTAACCTTGTGGGTTTTCGGCATTTTTATGGGTGACATGAAGGACTGAACCATCTTGTACATTGGTTCGTGCGCCAATCTGGATATGGTTCACGTCACCACGCGCCGCAACCAGCGGCCAAATACTCACATCATCGCCTAGCGTAATATCGCCAGCCAATACACTGGATTCATCAATATAGACGCGTTCGCCAAGCTGAGGCGTCATGCCTTTATAAGCGCGCAGCTGTTTTGCCATCACAAATCCCTCTTTATATCGCTATACAATGTCAGATAACGCTGACTTTGTTACCAGTTTTACACTCTAGCGAGCAAAAAAACAGCGAGTGACAGTTTTTTTCTAAAAAACCACTAAAAAGGGGTTGCCAATCTGATCAGCTTCCCTATAATGCGCCTCCATCGACACGGCACGTAGGGCAAGCGCTCAGCGCCATGTTGAAGTAAAAAATCAAATAAAAATAAACGCTTGACGTGAGTTTTTAAAAGATTAAGATAGCCGTCCGCTTAACGCCAAGCGTTAGGGGAGTCAAAAAGAAGTTTTATTTCCGGCCTGAGGGTTGAAAATAAAAGATAAAATTTCTTCTTGACTTTAACGGTAAGGCGCGTAAGATACGCAGCCCTGACCAAGCGAAGCGCAGCTTCGCACAGTCAATGCTCTTTAACAATTTGACCTATGCAATCTGTGTGGGCACTCGTTGAGAATAGACA
>NZ_JABWMG010000027.1:0-16125 GCF_013366455.1 Salinivibrio sp. EAGSL
TGCGCGATCGAGAAGGCGCTTATGCCGACCTACGCCTGGTTTATATATCGGTGGTGCCATTGGCTACGATTACTCGTTCCCACGCTCCTGCGTGGGAATGCATACAATGACAAAATTTATACATCGATGGTGCTATTGGCGTAGGTGACACAAGCCCCAGCAAAATGTTGGATAAGAGCACATTGTCAACGGGCGCCTGTCACGATCGGTGCCAAATTTACCACCAATGTCGGATGGCGCGCGGCCGGCTCGGGTATTCATTATTGATATTGTGCTGGCGCTTATGCCGACCTACGCGATATTCGGGATTTTTGAATACAGAGCGCTTCGCTTACGGAGTACAGAAGAGAGCAGAAAGCAGTTCCTAGGACCTAGGAACTTTATCTACCAGAGCTGGCACGATAGGCTTTTCCGTATCCCCTCAATTCGACTGGATATACATCCAGTTATTCTTTATCCTGGAGGGAAAGTAACAAACAGAGAATCGATTGTGATAGGCCGATTACACGGAACCCTGATAGAAAAGCAGCCGCCGGAAATTTTAATTGACGTAAACGGCGTCGGTTACGAAGTGAGCATGCCCATGAACTGTCTATATCAACTGCCGGACGTGGGTGAGACGGCCACTGTGTATACCCACTTTGTGGTCCGTGAAGATGCGCAATTACTCTATGGTTTCAGCGGTAAACGCGAGCGGGCGCTGTTTCGGGAAGTGATCAAAGCCAATGGCGTGGGGCCTAAGCTCGGATTAGCGATTTTGTCGGGAATGACAGCCAATCATTTTGTCGACAGTGTTGAGCATAACGATGTATCGACCTTGGTGAAGATTCCCGGGGTAGGGAAGAAAACCGCGGAACGCTTGGTGATTGAAATGCGCGATCGGCTTAAAAACTGGGAAGCATTCGATCTCTTTACCCCGCATACGGAGGCGGCTACTGGCGAGGGGGCGGCCACTCGTCCGGCTCCGACCACGGTCTCAACCGCGGCAGACGAAGCGGTGAGTGCCCTGGTTGCCTTGGGCTATAAAGCGGCACAAGCAGAGAAAGTGGTAAAACAAATTGCAACCGATGACATGAGCAGTGAAGACGTCATTCGTCACGCGCTGCGCTCGATGGTGTAACCCATGATAGAAGCTGATCGTTTAATTTCGGCGCAAACCACGCCCGATCGCGAAGATGAAGTGATTGACCGCGCGATACGCCCCAAGTTATTAGAAGATTATCAAGGCCAAGACCACGTTCGTGGGCAAATGGAAATTTTTATCCATGCCGCACGCAAACGCCAAGAAGCCCTGGATCACCTGCTGATTTTTGGCCCGCCCGGCCTCGGTAAAACCACTTTGGCCAATATTGTTGCCAACGAAATGGACGTGAGTATTCGCACCACCTCAGGCCCCGTGCTAGAAAAAGCCGGTGATCTTGCCGCCTTGCTCACCAATCTAGAGCCTCATGATGTGCTGTTTATCGATGAAATTCATCGCCTAAGCCCAGTGGTGGAAGAAGTCTTGTATCCCGCCATGGAAGATTACCAACTGGATATTATGATTGGTGAAGGGCCAGCTGCCCGCTCGATTAAAATCGATTTGCCACCATTTACCCTGATTGGCGCCACTACCCGTGCGGGCTCACTGACATCCCCCCTGCGTGACCGTTTTGGTATTACCCAGCGTTTGGAATACTACAACGTGCGTGATTTAACCGGGATTGTAAAACGCAGTGCGCATTGCTTGGCGTTGTCGATGGAAGACGAAGGGGCCGAGGAAGTGGCGCGTCGTTCACGTGGTACACCACGGATTGCCAACCGTTTACTCCGCCGTGTGCGCGACTTTGCCGAAGTAAAAGGCAGTGGCCACATCTGTCCCGACATCGCCCAGCGCGCCTTGGATATGCTGGACGTTGACAGCCAAGGGTTTGACTACATGGACCGCAAACTGCTCAACGCCATTATTGAAAAATTCGATGGGGGGCCGGTCGGCTTAGATAACCTGGCCGCGGCGATTGGTGAAGAAAAAGACACCATTGAAGATGTGATTGAGCCTTATCTGATCCAGCAAGGCTATTTACAACGCACCCCGCGTGGCCGAATTGCCAGCCAGCGCGCCTATCTGCATTTTGGCTTTGATGTGCCCAAGGTGTGACAAAAACCGGCCGAAAGCTTAACTGAGATCAAGACATTTTTTACCAAAACCGCCCCATTGACCGCCAATCAATGGGGTTTTTTGATCTAGATTAAGGTTATGTAGCACGTGACCCCTTATCGTTACTCTCATCTGCTGACAGTTACAGCCAACCAGAGTGAGATGTGGCTTTGAATTACAGCCAATAATCACCTGGTTTCTTTGTGGTTAATCACAATTTTACACCTTGATGTCGATGCTTTGTTGTTTTTGCAACTGACTCGACAAACCCGGGAAAAGGCGATTAACGCACATAAGTTACGTCTGTAATATTAGTTATAACTTAATTAGAATATATTTAACTATTAAGTAACTTGAGTGTTTCAAGCGTGTAACATGCAGCAGTGACTAGAGAAAGTGTAGCGCTTTCCCCGCACCGGCCAGCGGTTTGGCGGCCATGCAGGGTGAGAAAGTAAAACGAGCGATACAACTGTATCGGCACCGAAAGCGGTGTAAAGGAGTGACCATGATTACCGATATCGTCGATTTATCGCGGCTGCAGTTTGCGCTGACCGCGATGTATCACTTCCTGTTTGTTCCCCTAACGCTAGGTTTGGCATTTTTGCTGGCCATCATGGAATCGTTATACGTGATGACCGACAAGCAAATCTACAAAGACATGACCAAGTTTTGGGGTAAACTCTTTGGGATTAACTTTGCGCTCGGTGTGGCAACCGGCCTTACCATGGAGTTTCAATTCGGGACCAACTGGGCCTACTATTCCCACTACGTCGGGGATATTTTTGGTGCCCCGCTTGCCATTGAAGGGTTGATGGCCTTCTTCCTTGAATCCACCTTTGTGGGCTTATTCTTCTTTGGTTGGGATCGTCTCAGTAAACGTCAGCATTTGGTCACCACTTGGCTGGTGGCGTTAGGCTCTAACTTTTCCGCGCTTTGGATCCTGGTCGCCAACGGCTGGATGCAAAACCCAGTGGGCTCGGAGTTCAACTTCGAAACCATGCGTATGGAAATGGTGAGCTTTGCCGATGTGGTCTTTAACCCGGTAGCACAAGTCAAATTTGTTCACACCGTCGCGGCAGGCTACACCACCGGGGCAATGTTCGTGCTCGGTATCAGTGCCTACTACCTACTGAAAGGGCGTGATCTCGCCTTCGCACGTCGCTCGTTTGCAATTGCTGCCTCCTTTGGTATGGCCGCGATCGTCTCGGTCATTATTCTGGGTGATGAATCCGGTTACGAGCTGGGCGATGTACAAAAGGTCAAATTGGCGGCGATTGAGGCCGAATGGCACACCGAGGAAGCGCCAGCAGCCTTCACCGTGGTGGGTCTTCCTAATCAAGACACCATGCAAACTGATTATGCGATCAAAATCCCGTATGCGATGGGGATCATTGCCACGCGCTCACTGGATAAAGAAGTGACAGGCTTAACCGATTTGATTGCTGAGCACGAAACCCGTATCCGCAACGGGATGCAGGCGTACGCATTGCTAGAAAAATTGCGTGCCGGCGAGACATCGTCTGAAACTAAAGCCGCCTTTAATGAAGTGAAAAATGACCTCGGTTATGGTCTGCTGCTCAAGCCTTATACCGATAAAGTGGTTGATGCCACCGAAGGGCAAATTCAGCAAGCGGCACAAGACTCTATTCCACACGTGGCACCGTTGTTCTGGAGCTTTAGGATCATGGTGGCCTGTGGCTTTGCGATGCTGTTTATCTTTGGCATGAGCTTCTGGCAAACCTGCCGTCAACGTATTGATCAAAAACCTTGGCTACTCAAACTGGCACTGATTGGTATTCCGCTGCCTTGGATTGCCTGTGAAGCGGGCTGGTTTGTTGCCGAATATGGTCGTCAGCCTTGGGCTGTGGGTGAGATTTTACCAGTGCATATGGCCGCCTCTAACCTCGCTGCAGGCGATATCATCTTCTCGATGGTGGCGATTTGTTCGCTCTACACCGTCTTTCTCGTCGCCGAGCTCTATCTGATGTTCAAGTTTGCGCGCTTGGGGCCAAGTAGCCTCAAAACCGGCCGCTACCACTTTGAACAAAAAGGCAATCCAGAAGCGGATTTCAGCCGCCAGATTGAAGCATAAGGAGAGATAGCATGTTTGATTATGAAATGTTACGGCTGATCTGGTGGGCGCTTATTGGGGTGCTACTGATTGGCTTTACCGTCACCGATGGCTTTGACATGGGGGTGGGCGCCTTGCTCACCCTAATCGGCAAAACGGATAGTGAACGGCGGGTGATGATTAACTCAGTCGCCCCGCACTGGGAAGGCAACCAAGTTTGGCTAGTGACCGCGGGTGGGGCACTATTTGCTGCCTGGCCGCTGGTTTATGCAGTGTCATTCTCTGGGTTTTATATCGCGATGGTGCTTACACTGGCAGCGTTATTTTTCCGTCCTATGGGCTTTGACTACCGCTCAAAAATTGATGATAAGCGCTGGCGTACTGCCTGGGACTGGGGCCTGGTTGCCGGTGGTTTTATACCGCCTGTGATTTTCGGTGTCGCCTTTGGCAACTTGCTGCAAGGCGTACCATTTCAGTTAAGCGAGCTGTTGATCCCAACCTACACCGGTGGCTTTTTCGCACTGCTTAATCCATTCGCACTGGTGTGTGGCCTTGTGAGTCTGTTTATGGTGGTGCTGCAAGGGGCAACCTGGCTGCAAATGAAAACCACCGATGCGCTGCATGTACGGGCACGCAATGTGGCGCAACTGTGTGCGCTACTGACCACTGTCTTGTTCGTGGCAGCGGGCTTTTGGGTACAAAACCTGGAAGGCTTTGTGGTGGTCAGTGAAGCGGCGAATCAAGCGGCGTCTAATCCACTGGCGAAAGAGGTGGCGGTGCAAAGCGGCGCGTGGATGCACAACTACCAAGCGATGCCAATCCTTTGGTTAGCTCCCATTGTCGGTGCGGTGATGCCACTATTGGCACTGCTGGCGTCTCGAGTTGAACGTGGTGGCTGGGCCTTCTTGTTCTCGAGCTTGGCCATTGCTGGGGTAATTTTGACCGCGGGTATCGCGATGTTCCCCTTTGTGATGCCATCGAGCACCTTCCCAAGTCATAGTTTGACCATGTGGGATGCCACCTCGAGCGAACTGACATTATCGATTATGACTATCGTCGCTGCGATTTTTGTGCCGATTATCTTGGCTTACACCTTGTGGTGCTACATTAAGATGTTCGGCCGCTTAGATGCGCAATATATTGAAGACAACAAACATTCACTGTACTAAGTAAGGAGCCTGCATATGTGGTATTTCACGTGGATTCTCGGTGTGCTGCTGGCATGCGCCTTCGGGATCATCAATGCGTTATGGCTTGAGCATACCGAAGCCATGGATCACGATAATGAGTGATCGCCAACCCGCTCCGTTAGGCCAGGATTTTTCTGGCCTTTGGCGGCTGCTCTCATTGGCCAGTGCATTATGCTGGGGGGGCCAAGTAATGTGGGCGCCTGAAGCCTTCGCGCAGCGCATGGGCGGCGTCACGTTCCTCATGGGCGTGGGCCTACTTTACGCCACCTGCTTGGGCGTGATTCACGCTGTCGGCTTTACAGCGCAAGGAAAATGGAGCCGCTGGCTTACTTGGCCGCCATTAGGGTGGGGCGTGTCTCTTCTTTTGCTCGCCTTGATGTGGCTACGCTAGTTGAGCCAAACGCTCGGTGAGCAAGCGCAAAGTGACAAACGAATGACAAAAGCACCCAAGCGGTGCTTTTTTCATCACTGGCCGCGGAGTCATTGTGTGTTTTTTGCGGCATATCACTTCTTGCGCCCGTCATGGGCCACCAATGCAGCGACTGCGCGGCTTCAGCATTTCTATACATCGACAACTTAGGTATAGTAATTGCCTATCGCTGAACCTATATGGATACAGTCATGACTGAATCAACGCCGTTTCGTTGGCCCGTACGTGTTTATTATGAAGACACAGACGCCGGCGGGGTGGTTTATCACGCCAACTACCTCAAGTACTTTGAGCGTGCGCGCACTGAACTGTTACGCCAAATCGGTGTCAATCAACAGGCCTTGTTTGCTGAGCACTATGCGTTTGTGGTGCGCCACATGGATATCGACTTTCACCGCGGTGCACGGCTGGATGATGCCCTTGATGTTGTCACCACAGTGTCAGCCATGGGGCGCGCCAGCATGACGTTTTGTCAAAGCTTGGTGAATTCTGATCAAAAAGCATTGTGTGTGGCAACGGTTAAGATAGCCTGTGTCGACCCAGCCACCATGAAACCCAAATCGATTCCAACACAGATTAAATCGGAGATGATGACGTGACCGCTGAACTTTCCATTCTCGACCTGTTTTTACAAGCAAGCCTGCTTGTTAAGGGAGTGATGCTGATATTACTGGGTATGTCAGTGATGTCTTGGGCCATGATCATCAAGCGCTCAAAAGTGATGCAGCAAGCCTTTAGCCGAGCGGAGCGATTTGAAGACCGATTCTGGTCGGGGATCGATCTCTCGCAACTCTTTCAAGAAGTGCAGGCCCGCAAGGATCACCTCACCGGTAGCGAGAAAATTTTCTACGCAGGTTTCAAAGAATTTGCCCGCCTGCATCGCAGTAACGACAAAGTGCCTGATGCCGTGATGGAAGGCACGTCACGGGCGATGCGTGTTTCCCTGTCTAAACAAGTTGAAGAACTTGAAACCCACTTACCGTTTTTGGCCACCGTGGGCTCAATTAGCCCCTACATCGGCCTATTTGGCACCGTGTGGGGCATTATGCATGCCTTTATCGCCCTGGGTGCGGTGAAACAAGCCACATTGGCGATGGTTGCGCCCGGGATTGCTGAAGCCTTGGTCGCGACAGCCATGGGCCTATTTGCAGCGATCCCTGCCGTCATGGCTTACAACCGTTTGACAGCCAAAGTGAGCAAGCTTGAACACAACTACATGAACTTTATGGAAGAATTTTCTAGCATTCTTCACCGTCAAGCGTTTGCGGCAACCCAGGAGTAATCCATGGCGTATCAACCAAAACGACGCAAAATGACGGCGGAAATCAATGTGGTGCCCTACATTGACGTGATGCTGGTATTGCTGATTATCTTTATGGTCACCGCGCCGTTTGTGACCCAAGGCGTCGATGTCGATTTACCACAGACCACGCAGGCCAAAACAGCGGCAGAGTTGGCGGAAGAAGAAGATAGCGGCGCGTTCATCATTGTGGAAGTAGACCAAGACGGCCAGCTCGGGCTCAGTGTCAACAATGGTGATATGACCCGAGGACTCAGCCTAGAAGAAATCTTGGTGCGGGTGAAAGCCGAACTTCAGCTTAATCCTAAATCCCCCGTCTTAGTCGGCGGTGATGGCCGCGTCCCCTATTCCGAGATCATCCTAACGCTTGATGCATTAAACCAAGCCGGTGTGTCGTCGGTGGGCTTAATGACAGAGCCATATGAGTCGTAGGTGAGGATGATGAACGAGCCAAACCATCGCGATCAGGCGACCAAAAGCAAGAAAAAAGACTCACTGGTGCCAGCGCTTGCCATTTCCGGCGGGCTACACGTGTTGTTGGTGATTGTGCTGTTATGGGGGGCAGATTTCACCTCAGACGCCAAGCCAACCCCCAAAGCTGGGCGCTCCATTGAAGCCACCGTGATTGATCCGGCCGTGGTGAATGCGCAGGCAAAAAAAATTCGCGCGCAGCGTGATCAAGCCAAACGCGAAGAAGCCGAGCGGTTAAAGCGATTAGAGCAGCAAGCGAAACGCCTTGAGCAACAACGCGAGCAAGAAGAACAGCGCCTTCGCGAAGTGAAGCGGAAAAAGCTCGAAGCGGAACGTCAAGCACGAGAAGAGCAAAAGCGGATTGCCGAAGAGCAAGCCAAGGCCAAAGAACAAGCACGCCTTGCCAAACAACAAGCAGAACAAGCCGAACGCGAACGTCAGCGCAAGTTAGAACAACAACGGAAAGCGGAATTGGCGGCGGAAAAAGCGGAGAAAGCGCGGCAAGAAAAACTGGCGGCTGAACGCAAAGCCGAAGCTGAACGCCAACGCAAGCTTGAGGCAAAGCGCAAAGCCGAAGAGCAAGCGTTAAAAGAGGCAGAGCAGGCGCGCAAAGAAGCCGAACAAGCGAGAAAAGAGGCCGAGCGCCGGGCAGAAGAAGCCAAACGGCAACAGCAAGAGCAAGAAGCGGCGCTTAATGATTTGTTTTCGGGGCTGGAATCGGAAGCCAGCCAACGGCAAAGCGCGCGCGGACAATTTGTGGACGACGAAGTGGCGCGATACGGCGCCATTTTTACGCAAATGATCCAACAAAGACTGATTGTTGATGATGGTTTAAGTGGCCAAGAGTGTGTGGTCAATATGCGCTTGTCACCTACCGGCCTATTGCTTAATGTGGAACAAAAAGCGGGCAACTCGCGATTGTGTCGTGCAACAAAAACCGCGGTCGCGTCCGTATCACAATTTCCAATGCCAGACGATGGCGATATTATTGCTAAGTTACGTGATATCGAGTTAACCGTTCGACCTAACTAACCGACAGGATAAAAAACATGATGGAAGTGAGCCCCTGTGGTGGCACAAACCATGTCACAAACACGCGTCAGGATCGTTTACGGACGTGGCAAGTTGCCGCCGTTGTAATGCTGTTGGCCTGTTTGTCGTTACTCACGCAACCGGCACACGCTGCGCTTAAGTTGGTGATCACCGAAGGGGTGAACACAGCCAGGCCCATTGGCGTGATCCCCTTCCAATGGAAAGGGCAAGGCGAGATGCCTGAAGATATTGCCGGTGTAGTGGGATCCGATTTACGTCGCAGCGGTAAATTTAACCCATTATCTGTCAGTGACATGCCGCAAACGCCTTACAAAGATGCCGATGTCGATTACAACGCTTGGACCTCGCTCGGGGTGGATGCCGTGGTCACTGGCACCGTGACGCCCACGTCAGACGGCCGTTACCAAATTGATTACCAACTGATTGATATTGTGCGTGGCCAGCTCACGGGCGGCGACAGTAAAGGCCTAGGCGCCGATGGCCAGCTGGTACAAACCGATGACCACTTACTGGTCAACAACCGCGCCACGGTCAAAGAAAGCGATCTGCGCCGTTATTCGCATCGCATTGCCAATATTGTGTATGAACAGCTCACCGGCGAAAAAGGAGCCTTCTTGACCCGTATCGCCTATGTGGTGATTGATAAAGAGAACGACTATCCCTACCAACTGCGCTTATCGGATTACGATGGCTATAACGAACGCTTGATCTTGCGCTCTAAACAGCCATTGATGTCACCGTCGTGGTCACCGGATGGTCGCCAACTGGCATATGTCAGCTTTGAAAATGGCCAAGCCGAAATCTTTGTCATGGATATTTACACCGGTGAGCGCGAGAAGATTTCGTCTTATCCGCGTCACAATGGTTCGCCTCAGTTCTCGCCCGATGGCAGCAAGCTGGCCATGGTGCTGTCCAAAACCGGTAGCCTGCAGCTTTATATCTTCGATTTAAAGAGCAAAAAACTGACCCAAATTACCCATGGTCGTGCCAATAGCACCGAGCCATTTTGGGATCCCGATGGTAACTCGCTCATCTACACCTCGGACCGGGGTGGCAAACCACAGATTTATCGCGTAAATTTAGATGATGGAACCAGCCGACGGATCACGTGGGAAGGCAATCAAAATATGGGAGGGCAACTGACTCCTGATGGCCGCCACTTGATCATGGTAAATCAATCCGCGTCTGGCTATAACATTGCAAAACAAGACTTAAACAGCGGGGCGGTGCAAATCCTAACCAAAACCTTGTTGGATGAGTCGCCAAGTATTGCGCCAAATGGCAGCATGGTGATTTACAGCTCGGTATATGGACGTAAGAATGTGTTGTCACTCGTCTCAATCGACGGCCGCTTTAAAGCGCGGTTACCGGCAACCAACGGGCGCGTGCGTGCACCAGCCTGGTCACCTTACCTGTAGTTTTTTAATTTTAAACAACGTGCGCTAACTTTCTAGAAAAGGAAAATAGAATGCAAATCAATAAAGTACTGAAAGGTCTGGCGGTGGCACTGCCAATGTTAACTCTGGCTGCGTGTAGCTCAAGCGACAGCGCGACGGGCAGTGATGCTGGTCAATCAACCAACCAAAACGGCACTACCGTGGTATCACCGGTTGACGGCCAAGGCTCAATGACTGAGCAACAAATCCGTAACCAAGAGCTGCGTCAGTCGCAAACCGTTTACTTCAACTTTGACGACTCATCAGTACTACCACAATACGAAGACATGCTGGATGCGCACGCGACTTACCTGCGTGACAACCCAGCGATGGAAGTAGTCGTTGAAGGCCATGCTGACGAGCGCGGTACCCCAGAGTACAACATCGCACTGGGCGAGCGCCGTGCTGAAGCTGTGTCTAAATACCTACAAGCGTTGGGTGTGCCAGCTAGCCAAATCTCTATCGTGAGCTACGGCGAAGAAAAACCGCTGGTCCTTGGCCAAAGCGAAGAAGCTTACGCCAAAAACCGTCGTTCGGTATTAGTGTACTAATCCAGCCGATAGGTAGTGGAAACGAGTATGAAAATAAACAGTAACTCTGTGCGAACCCTCGCGCTGGCGTTACTGGTGAGTGTGGCAGCCCCCGCGGCTGCCACATCTGCTCCGGTGACAGAAGTAGGGGCGGGTGGCTCTGCCGTTGATCGTCTAGAACGTATGCTACAAGCGCGCAACCAAATGCAGCTGGATATGCAACGCCAACTTGATCAAATGGCGCAAGAGCTAAGCACGTTACGTGGCAGTGTTGAGCGTAACAGCTACGACATCAAACAAATGGTAGAACGCCAACGCGATCTCTATCGCGAGGTTGATACGCTAAGAACCACCAAACAGACACCTGAAAAGTCTAAAGACGAAAAAGAGCAGAGCATAGAGGGAAGTGCGGTTCGCTTTACGGATGATAAAAGCGAAAACGCCGCGTATGAAGCTGCCGTCAACCTGATCTTGAAAGAGAAAGACTACCAAGGGGCGACCAAAGCGTTTAACGCTTTCCTTTCACAATACCCAGAGTCGGTATACACAGCAAACGCCCACTATTGGCTCGGCCAGCTTTATTTTTCTAAAAGTGAATTTGAGCAGGCAAACCAAGAGTTTACGGCAGTTAGCAAGTTTAAAGACTCCAACAAACGCGCCGACGCATTGCTCAAACTCGGCCTGATTGCGCAAAAACAAGGTAACGGCGACCAAGCCGATCAATACTTCCAGCAAGTGATTGATACCTACCCAGACTCAACCAGCGCCAAACAAGCCAAAAATGCGATGTAGGACGATGGTGCCATCGGCGTAGGTGACACAAGCCCCTATACGGTGTTGGATAGGGGCACATTGCCAACGGGCGCCTGTCACGATCAGCGTTAGAATTTAGCACGAATGTCGGAGGTACGCCGCGGACATTGATTCAGTAGTCCGCATCTCACCGGTGCTTGTCCGACCTACGCGTTATTTTAACGTCGATGAAGGTATTGATTCCGTGCCACGGCGCTTTTCCGGTCTGCGTGCTAATTTGTTTCTCCCCCCACTCGCGTTATACTACCCGGACTGGAAGCCCCGGACTGGAAGTAAGCATGAGTAATCCCATGAGCCAAGTGATTGAAACGTCGCAAAGGGTCTATCCCTTTCCGCCGAAACCGATGGCATTGAGTGACGAAGAGAAAAAACAACATGTTGCGCGCATCAAACAACTATTAAAACAAAAAGACGCGGTACTTGTTGCTCACTATTACACGGACCCAGAGATCCAAGCCCTCGCCGAAGAAACCGGCGGGTGTGTGGCCGACTCGTTAGAAATGGCCCGTTTTGGCAATCAACACCCAGCCAAGACCCTGATCGTGGCCGGTGTACGCTTTATGGGTGAGACCGCTAAAATCCTCACCCCAGAGAAAACCGTCTTAATGCCAACGCTTAATGCCGAGTGCTCGTTAGACTTAGGTTGTCCTGCCGATGAATTCACCGCGTTTTGTGACGCACACCCAGACCACACCGTCGTGGTGTATGCCAATACCTCGGCCGCCGTCAAAGCACGTGCCGATTGGGTGGTCACCTCAAGCATCGCGTTAGAGACTGTCGAGCACCTAGACAGCCAAGACAAGCCAATTATCTGGGCCCCAGATCGCCACCTAGGCGCCTATATCGAAAAAGAAACTGGCGCTGACATGGTGTTATGGCAAGGCGAATGCGTAGTCCACGACGAATTCTCAGCCCAAGCGCTAGAAAAAATGAAACACCTTTACCCCGACGCCGCGATTCTTGTTCACCCTGAATCCCCAGCGAGCGTGGTAAAAATGGCCGATGCCGTTGGCTCGACCAGTCAGCTGATCAAAGCGGCGCAAACCTTGCCGAATAAAAAGCTGATTGTCGCCACCGATAAAGGTATTTTCTACAAAATGCAACAAATGGTGCCAGACAAAGAATTAGTCGAAGCCCCCACCGCCGGCGCAGGTGCCACCTGTCGCAGCTGCGCCCACTGCCCATGGATGGCAATGAACGGCCTTAAAGCGATTGAAAACGCACTAGAAAACGGTGGCGAAGAGCATGAAATTCATGTTGATGATAACGTGCGCGAAAAAGCGTTAATCCCACTCAACCGCATGCTCAACTTCGCCGCGGAGATGAAGGGGTAACATCGTTCCTAGGACAAGCGCCAATGGCACCAACGATATATAAACCAGGCGTAGGTCGGACAAGCGCCAGCACAATGCCAACCATTATCACGATGTGTGCCGCGCGCCCGTTGCACGGCGCCTCCAACATCATGGTCAAAATTGGCGCCGATCGTGAATGGCATCATTGACGTTAAAGTATGCGTAGGTCGGACAAGCGCCGGTGCGGTGTTAATCATGAATACCCAAGCCAAAGCGCGCCTCCGACATTGGCGGCCAAATTTCGCACCGATGTTAAATTTGGCGCCGATCGTGACAGGCGCCCGTTGGCAATGTGCCTATATCCAACAAAGTCTTGGGGCTTGTGTCACCTACGCCAATGGGATCATCGATATACAAACCAGGCGTAGGTCGGCATAAGCGCCTTCTCGATCGCGCAAGCTTGGTGTGATTTCCGCCGCGCGCCATCCGACATCGGCGGTCAAATATTGGTACCGATGTTAAATTTGGCACTGATCGCGACAGGCGCCCGTTGACAATGTGCACATATCCAACACCTTGCCGGGGCTTGTGTCATCGTCGCCAATGGAATCACCGATATATAAACCAGGCGTAGGTCGGTATAAGCGCCTTCTCGATCGCACAAGCTTGGTGTGATTTCCGCCGCGCGCCCGTTGCACGGCGCCATCGGACATTGGCGGTCAAATATTGGCACCGATGTTAAATTTGGCACCGATCGTGACAGGCGCCCGTTGGCAATGTGCACATACCCAACACCGTGCCGAGGCTTGTGTCACCGTCGCCAATGGAATCACCGATATACAAACCAGGCGTAGGTCGGCATAAGCGCCTTCTCGATCGCGCAAGCTTGGCGTGATTTCCGCCGCGCGCCATCCGACATTAAAGCCAAATATTGGAGCCGATCGTGACAGGCGCCCTTGCGATGTTAATGGTATTTCTGCCTGTTTACCCAATATTGGGTGATAAAATAAAACGCCCCACCAAATGGTGGGGCGTAAGGATTATCCGTTATTACTTAATTTTTCTTAGCGTCGCTGTTGCCCTTTTGTTGCCGTCGCTGTCTAGGGTATCACGCACTAATAGGCCGCGATCCCAGTTTTTGCCCGCTGGCATATAGCTAAAGCGGTTGATCTTAAAGTTATCCTCAGTGTCACCTTCGTTACGATCATTCCAACGAATCGTCGTGTTCAGTTGGTCCAAGGTGGCTTTTGATGCGCCGGCAGCCTTGGTGGTAAACCACCAGAAGTCCATATTGGCGAGCTCTTGATAGCTTACGGTTTCGTTCAAATCAGCAAGGTAGCAACTACCGTTATTACTATTGAGCTCCTTACCGCTTGTTGTTAAGCCATCGGCATCAAATGTATAGGTTGCTTCTGCTACTTTATCGCAACCAGGCCGTGTCATCACTACACGCCAAGTCCCTTGAAAATCGACATAGCGATCTTGACCGACGCCTGCAACTGGGTAAATAAATTTGACGGACTCTGACACGCGGCCGGGATAATCGTTTTTATCAAGATGTTTTTTACGGCGTGTTTGCACATAAACGTCAGCAACGGGATCATAACTGCCAGAAAGTGTTTCTTCTAGCATCTTAGAACCGTCTTGTTTGTCAGAGTCATCGCGTATCACAACCTCGAACTGAGAAAGTGTTTGCTCGCTGCAGTTGGCATTGGCCATACATTGATAGACGGCCCCCATCGTCGCCACCTTGGGCCATTTATAATCTTTATCGCTAGGTTCTCGCTTGGTTGGGTCGACAACCGATAATTGATAGGAGCCACTACTGTTGTGAGCAACGCTCGTTAGATTGCCGTCAATCTTTATAGCGCTACCGTTACATGAATATTGACCATCTGATGGGCTAGTAAATACACCACCTTGCTTAACACAAGTGAGATATTTTGCGGCTTTTTTACCAGACAAGGTGCTGTCGTTAGAGCCCGCGTGAACGATAAAACCTTCCTCTTTGGTGGTAAAGGTTTGCCCGCCTAGGCCGACGGTTTCTTTAAATACCTTGTCACCTAAGGTGCGATCGGCATGAAGCACCAACTGATAGCCGGAATCCTCGCCGTTTTTAACACGTTGCTTGGCACTGCGTTCAACAAACGTCCAATTTGAGCCTTTCGCCCAGTGAGCGAGCTTATCGTCACTGCCGCGTTTTAGTCCTTTGAGTGAGCCTTCGATGTGTTTTGTTGCCTCGTCTTCACTGACAAGTTCGCCTTGTTTACCTAATTTTTTAAGTAAGTTTTGTGCTGATGTTTCGAAATCATCATCCAGCTTAATCTGTTTTAGCGCATCAATCATTGTCTCGTCATTGGGCGATTGAATCGCATCGGGAATCACGATCGATGCATCGCTGCCACTATCATTAATGGTCAACAATAGGCGGGCAAGATTGATTGAACGCTGGTATGTGCCTGCCGCTTCAAACGGGGTGGTGATATCACGTGGCGAAACATGACCAATCACTAAGCCATCGACCTCGCCATTGAATTCACCACCAAGAATAAAGGTGACATTATCGGCATTGGTGTCAATCTTGTATGCCCCCTCGGCATTCGTTTTGCCGCTCTCGCTGCCTGAGATATAAAAAAGCCCCTCAACTTTAGCATCGATAAACTCGCCTTGAGTCGGAATCGCAATACTTGTTTTTTCTACTTTTTGCGTATCATTATTTACAGGATTGTTGGAGGCTGAATCGTCACCTCCCCCTCCACAGCCAACTAACGCAGTAGAAACGGCCAATGCGATAAAGCTTAGTTTTTTCATCTTAAAACTCATTTTTTTAGTTTTTTTGGTTATATGCAAAATTGCCGCAAAGATACTAAGGGATTGATTTTAAGATGTATATACAAGAGGACATCGACTGCCTGTTTTACAGGCAAATATCAAAAGATAAGATAAAAATTTGATGTTAGTCAGGTTGTTGAGGCAATAAAGTGTCAGTAGAGGGGGTAGGCAAGCGTCAAGCCGTTTTTTCCGTTTTTTCCGTTCTCCGTAAGCGAAGCGCTCTGTATTTAAAAATCCTGAATGTCGCGTAGGTCGGCATAAGCGCCAGCACAGTGCCAATAAGTATCATAATGTGTGCCGCGCGCCCGTTGCACGGCGCCTCCGACATTGGCGGTCAAATATTGGCACCGATCGTGACAGGCGCCCGTTGGCAATGTGCACATATCCAACAATGTGCCGGGGCTTGTGTCACCTACGCCAATGGGATCATCGATATACAAACCAGGCGTAGGTCGGCATAAGCGCCTTCTCGATCGCACAAGCTTGGTGTGATTTCTGCCGCGCGCCCGTTACACGGCGCCTCCGACATTGGCGGTCAAATATTGGCATTGATCGTGACAGGCGCCC
>NZ_JABWMG010000028.1:0-15827 GCF_013366455.1 Salinivibrio sp. EAGSL
TTCAATCTGAGCCATGATCAAACTCTTCAATTAAAGTTTTGGTGTTTGCTTTTCCTAAGAAAAGACAAACGGCTCGATAAATACTGTTTTGTTCATCTCTTGCGAGACAAACGAATTGACTGTGCCGAATAACTAAAAGTTATATCGTATTGGTCACTCAGTTCATCGAATAAATCTTTTTGTCTATTCTCAACGAGTGCCCACACAGATTGCATAGGTCAAATTGTTAAAGAGCGTTGACTGTGCGAAGCTGCGCTTCGCTTGGTCAGGGCTGCGTATCTTACGCGCTTTACCGTTAAAGTCAAGAAGAAATTTTATTTTTTTATTTTCAACCCTCAGGCTGGAAATAAAACCTCTTTTTGACTTCCCTAACGCGTTGTCCCCGCGTTAAGTAGGGCTGCATTCTAGAGAAAACGTGACAACCGTCAACAATAAATTTCATTTTATTTTTTGTTTGTTCGAAATTAAACCTTGTTGCTGGCTTTATCCCCACACTGGGCGTATTTCGTTCAAAACTGTTCGACTATTCTTAACACCGACGAGATCTATTAGCGCGATGAGAGTGACGAAAAGCGTCACCAATAATATTTTTACTCATTGATGCTATATCGCGGCTTGCGTAAAAAAGATAAGTTTAGATAAAGAAAAAGCCAGGCATAAGCCTGGCTTTTCTAAATGCACTACAAAAATAAATAACTTATTCTGCAGCTTCCTCAGCGTCTTGCTCTGGGCGATCTACGAGCTCGATGTAAGCCATAGGGGCTTTATCACCTGAGCGAACACCGCATTTCAAAATGCGAGTGTAACCGCCTGCACGTGAAGCAAAACGTGGGCCGAGTTCATTAAACAGTTTCGCTACTACTTCGTCGTTACGAGTGCGAGCGAACGCTACACGACGGTTAGCAACACTGTCGTTCTTAGCTAAGGTAATCAACGGTTCAATAACGCGACGCAGCTCTTTTGCCTTAGGCAAAGTTGTTTTGATAACTTCATGAGTTACCAGCGAGCTAGCCATGTTGCTGAACATCGCTTTACGATGGCTGCTGTTGCGATTGAGTTGACGACCACTCTTACGATGGCGCATGACCTAATCCTTCTAACTAAATAATCAGTAACTGATTAATCTTCAGCGATTGATGCTGGCGGCCAGTTTTCTAGGCGCATGCCTAGAGATAGACCACGTGATGCCAGCACGTCTTTAATCTCTGTCAAAGACTTCTTACCAAGGTTTGGTGTTTTAAGAAGCTCAACCTCAGTACGCTGTACCAGATCACCGATATAGTGAATCGCTTCTGCTTTCAAACAGTTTGCAGAGCGAACAGTTAGTTCAAGATCGTCTACAGGACGCAGTAGGATCGGATCGAACTCTGGCTTCTCTTCTTTCTCCTCAGGGACACGCACGTCGCGTAAATCAACAAACGCATCCAACTGTTCAGCTAGGATGGTTGCCGCACGGCGAATCGCTTCCTCAGGATCCAGTGTACCGTTAGTTTCCATATCGATGACTAACTTATCAAGGTCGGTACGCTGTTCAACACGTGCTGCTTCAACATTGTAAGCAATACGATCTACTGGGCTAAACGTTGCATCGACAAGTAGGCGACCAATGGGACGCTCGTCGTCTTCGCTATCGATACGCGCAGACGCTGGTACATAGCCACGACCACGTTCTACCTTGATACGCATGCTAATTTCCGCGTTTGCATCAGTCAGGTGGCAGATAACGTGTTCTGGGTTCGCAATCTCAACACCACCATCATGGGTGATGTCGCCTGCAACAACAGGGCCTGCACCAGACTTGGTCAGAGTAAGGATAACTTCATCTTTACCCTCAACCTTAACGGCTAGGCCTTTAAGGTTAAGTAGGATTTCCAGGATGTCTTCCTGAACCCCTTCTTTGGTGCTGTACTCGTGCAACACGCCGTCAATTTCTACTTCCGTCACCGCACAGCCTGGCATAGATGAAAGTAGGATACGACGTAGCGCATTCCCCAGAGTATGGCCAAAGCCACGCTCTAGAGGTTCAAGAGTTACTTTTGCGTGCGTCGAGCTAACTTGTTCAATATCAACCAGACGCGGCTTAAGAAATTCTGTTACAGAACCCTGCATTATGTCCTCTCTTTAGTTCAGCTTTACTTAGAGTAAAGCTCGACGATCAGGTGTTCGTTGATGTCAGCAGACAAATCAGAACGCTCTGGTAGGCGTTTGAATGTGCCTTCCATCTTCTTGCTGTCTACTTCGATCCAAGTTGGCAGTTCGCGCTGTGCCGCAACTTCTAGAGCTGCTTTAATGCGCGCCTGGTTCTTCGCCTTCTCGCGAATGCTAACCACGTCGTTTGCCGAAACCTTGAAAGAAGGTACGTTAACAACTTTGCCGTTAACTAGGATCGCTTTGTGGCTTACCAGCTGACGTGATTCGGCGCGAGTTGCACCAAAGCCCATGCGGTAAACTACGTTATCCAGACGACCTTCAAGAAGCTGAAGCAGGTTTTCACCTGTATTACCCTTGATGCGGGCAGCGTCTTTGTAGTAGTTACGGAACTGCTTTTCCATTACGCCGTAGATACGACGAACTTTTTGCTTCTCACGAAGCTGAACGCCATAGTCAGACAAACGGCCGCGACGCTGACCGTGAACGCCTGGGACGTTATCGATTTTACACTTGGTATCAATCGCGCGTACGCCTGACTTAAGGAACAAGTCAGTACCTTCGCGACGGCTAAGCTTCAGCTTAGGACCCAAATATCTTGCCATGATCTTTCTCCAATATTCTAAGAAACAGCGCTAGTGCGTATTAAACGCGGCGTTTCTTAGGTGGACGACAACCGTTATGCGGGATTGGCGTCGCATCGACAATGTTAGTGATGCGGAAGCCCGCAGCGTTCAGGGCACGAATAGTAGACTCGCGGCCTGGACCTGGACCTTTAACCATCACTTCGAGGTTTTTCAGGCCGTACTCTTTAGCCATTTCACCACAACGCTCAGCAGCAACCTGCGCAGCGTATGGAGTTGACTTACGAGAGCCACGGAAGCCTGAACCACCGGCAGTTGCCCATGCTAGAGCATTGCCTTGACGGTCAGAAATCGTCACGATTGTGTTATTGAAAGACGCATGAATGTGCGCGACGCCATCAGCGACTTGCTTGCGTACGCGTTTGCGTGCACGAGTTGCTTGTTTAGCCATAGTACTCACCTACCCCGATTATTTCTTGATCGGTTTGCGCGGACCCTTACGGGTACGAGCGTTGGTCTTCGTACGCTGGCCACGAAGTGGCAAGCTGCGACGATGACGCAAACCGCGGTAACAACCAAGGTCCATAAGACGCTTGATGTTCATGGAAATTTCACGACGTAGATCGCCTTCTACGGTGTATTTAGCCACACCGTCACGCAATTGGTCGATCTGTTCTTCTGATAGTTCACTGATCTTAGTGCTCTCAGCAATACCGACATCAGCTAGAATAGCTTGAGAGGTGGTTTTGCCGACACCGTAAATCGCAGTCAATGCGATTACAGCGTGCTTTTGATCAGGAATGTTAATGCCTGCTATACGGGCCACTATTCACTCCTAGTACTTTTCAAGTAGAACCGCTGCAGAGCCCGTCGAGGATACGCAGCGGCATAGCCACTTCTTTTGCACATACAAAAGGTGGGCTGGCTAATGTAGCCAGCCTGACCTCATTTTGCAAGAAAAATATTCTGCTATTAGCCTTGGCGTTGCTTGTGCTTTGGCTCACTGCAGATCACACGAACGGTACCGTTACGTTTGATCACTTTACAGTTACGGCAGATTTTCTTAACGGAAGCACGAACTTTCATTGCTAAACTCCGTAAATAGACAACCTATTAGCGGCCGTAGCCTTTTAGGTTGGCTTTTTTCAACACGGACTCATATTGTTGAGACATCAAATGAGTCTGAACTTGAGCCATAAAGTCCATGATTACGACTACTACGATAAGTAGTGATGTACCACCAAAGTAAAAGTGGACATCCCACGCAATCATCATGAACTCGGGGATCAGACAGATAAAGGTAATATACATGGCGCCCGCTAGGGTCAAACGTGTCATTACTTTATCAATGTATCTAGCAGTCTGCTCACCCGGGCGAATACCAGGTACGAACGCCCCTGACTTCTTCAAGTTATCTGCAGTTTCTCGCGGGTTAAATACCAACGCCGTATAGAAAAAGCAGAAGAAGATAATCGCTGCCGCATAAAGTATCACATACGCTGGTTGTCCCGGACTCAGTGCCAAAGACACATCGGTCAGCCAGCTTGTCTGATCACCCTTACCAAACCAGTTAGCAAGCGTGCCAGGGAACAGAATAATACTTGATGCAAAAATCGCAGGAATAACGCCTGCCATGTTGATCTTAAGAGGCAGATGCGTGCTTTGCGCTGCAAAAACACGACGACCTTGTTGCCGCTTAGCGTAGTTAACAACGATACGACGTTGACCACGCTCCATGAAGACCACAAAGTAGACGACAGCCAATACGATAACTGCGATACCTAGCAAGAGAAGCGGAGACATGTCGCCTTGACGCGCTTGCTCTATTGTCTGTCCAATTGCGGGTGGCAGACCCGCGACGATCCCGGTGAAAATAATCAACGAAATACCGTTACCAATGCCGCGCTCGGTAATTTGTTCACCTAACCACATCAAAAACATGGTACCGGTCACCAAACTAACTACCGCGGTAAAGTAAAACGCAGGACCTGGATTAATCACCAGACCCGGCATCATACTTGGTAACCCGGTCGCGATTCCAATTGCTTGGAACGTTGCCAACACCAACGTGCCGTAGCGGGTGTACTGGTTTATCTTACGACGACCAGACTCACCCTCTTTTTTCAATTCCGCTAATGCGGGATGAACGACTGACAATAACTGGACAATAATCGACGCCGAAATATACGGCATAATGCCCAGTGCCAGTATCGAGGCACGCTCAAGGGCACCACCAGAGAACATGTTAACCAAGTCAATGATGGTCCCTTGTTGCTGTTCGAACAGATCGGCAAGTACAGCAGCGTCAATACCAGGAATGGGCACAAAAGAGCCGGCACGGAATACTAATAATGCCATTGCTACAAAAAGTAGGCGACTTTTCAGCTCCGCAACTCCGCCTTTTGCACTACTAAAGTTTTGTCCTGGTTGTTTTGCCATCTGTACCTCGTCCTCGAGCTAATTATTCCTCGATTTTACCGCCTGCAGCTTCGATTGCCGCTTTAGCGCCTTTAGTGACACGAACACCTTTAACGGTTACTGCACGAGCGATTTCGCCAGACAGTACGATTTTCGCCGTACGAGTGTCTTGTGCAACAACGTTTGCCGCTTTTAGCGACTCAAGGCTTACGACGTCACCATCAACTTTAGCCAGCTCGCCTAAACGAACCTCAGCTGAAGTCAGGCCTTTACGCGAAGTAAAACCGAATTTTGGCAGACGCTGTTTCAAAGGCATTTGACCGCCTTCGAAACCTGGGCGTACTGAACCACCTGAACGTGATTTCTGACCTTTGTGACCACGGCCACCGGTTTTACCCAGGCCTGAACCAATACCACGGCCTACACGCTTCGCAGAAGGCTTTGAGCCTGCAGCCGGAGATAGAGTATTCAAACGCATGTGATTACTCCTCCACTTTGACCATGTAGTTGACTTTATTGATCATACCGCGAATACACGGTGTATCTTCAAGTTCAACAGTGTGGTTGATGCGACGTAGGCCCAAGCCACGCAGGGTCGCTTTGTGTTTCGGCAAACGGCCGATAACGCTACGAGTCTGAGTTACTTTAATTGTCTTAGCCATGTCGATTACCCCAGAATTTCGTTAACAGGCATGCCACGTTTAGCAGCTACCATTTCTGGAGACTTCGTACCACCCAGGCCATCGATCGTTGCACGAACGATGTTGATTGGGTTGGTCGAACCGTATGCTTTCGCCAGAACGTTTTGGACGCCTGCTACTTCAAGCACGGCACGCATCGCACCACCTGCGATGATACCTGTACCATCTGATGCTGGCTGCATATACACTTTAGAACCAGTGTGGCGGCCTTTTACAGCATGGTGCAGGGTACCGTCGTTCAGCGCGATAGTAATCATGTTACGACGCGCCTTTTCCATTGATTTCTGGATCGCTGCTGGTACTTCACGGGCTTTACCGTAACCGAAACCAACGCGACCGTTACCATCACCTACCACTGTTAGTGCGGTGAAGGTAAAGATGCGACCACCTTTAACCGTCTTAGATACACGGTTTACAGCGATCAGCTTCTCATGCAAATCACTTTGTTGTTTATCGTTAGCCATCTTCCACCTACCTTAGAATTTCAGACCAGCTTCACGGGCAGCATCTGCCAGTGCAGCCACACGGCCGTGGTATTGGAAACCGGAACGGTCAAAAGCAACAGCTTCGATGCCTTTTTCCTTCGCTCGCTCAGCAATGATCTTACCCACGGCTGCAGCGGCGTCTTTGTTCCCGGTGCTCTTAACTTGTTCACGGATCGCTTTTTCTACGGTAGAAGCGGCGGCGATAACTTCCGCGCCATTACCAGCGATAACCTGTGCGTACACATGACGTGGAGTACGGTGTACCACCAGGCGAGTCGCACCCATTTCCGCGATCTTGCGTCGTGCTTTGGTCGCACGACGGATACGAGATGCTTTCTTATCCATAGTGTTACCTTACTTCTTCTTAGCTTCTTTAGTACGCACAGCTTCGTCAGCGTAACGAACACCTTTACCTTTGTAAGGCTCTGGCTTGCGGTATGCGCGGATTTCAGCAGCAACCTGGCCAACTGCTTGTTTATCAGCACCGCTGATAACAATTTCAGTTTGGCTTGGGCACTCTGCTTTTACACCCTCAGGCAGAACGTGTTCTACCGGGTGAGAGAAACCAAGTGTCAGGTTAAGTTTGTTACCGGCAATGTTTGCGCGATAACCAACACCTTTCAGGATCAGTTTCTTGGTAAAGCCTTCTGTTACACCAACAACCATGCTGTTGACCAGTGCGCGCGCTGTACCAGCATGAGCCCATGCTTTAGCGTGTTCCACACTTGGTGCGAAGGTAATGGTGTTTTCTTCTTGGTTTACTGCCACCATATCGTGAAGCGTGCGGCTAAGTTCGCCTTTGCTTCCTTTTACAGTGATGTCCTGACCGTCAAGTTTCACCTCTACGCCGGCAGGAACTACGACAGGTGCTTTTGCAACACGAGACATTTCCTACTCCTTATTACGCTACGTAGCAGATGATTTCACCGCCCAGACCCGCTTTGCGAGCTGCGCGATCGGTCATCAAACCTTTCGAAGTTGATACAACCGCAATACCAAGGCCACCCATCACTGAAGGCAACTCATCTTTCTTTTTGTAGATGCGCAGGCCCGGACGGCTAACTCGTTGGATTTGCTCGATAACTGGTTTAGATTCGAAGTATTTCAACGTCACTTCCAGTTCAGGCTTGGCGTCGCTATTTACTGCGACATCAGCCACGTAACCTTCTGCTTTTAGTAGCTCAGCAATTGCCACCTTTAGCTTTGACGAAGGCATTTTAACAGCAACTTTCTTTGCTGTCTGACCGTTGCGTAAGCGGGTCAGCATATCCGAAATCGGATCTTGCATGCTCATAAGTCTTTACTCCCGTGATTCAATTACCAGCTTGCCTTACGCAGACCCGGAATCTCGCCTTTCATGCAAGCTTCACGAACCTTGATTCGGCTTAGACCGAATTTGCGTAGGTAGCCATGTGGACGACCAGTCTGGTTACAGCGGTTACGCTGACGAGACTTCGCAGAATCACGCGGTAGCGACTGAAGCTTCAGGACTGCGTCCCAACGCTCTTCGTCTGACGTGTTGACACTTTTAATGGTCGCACGCAGGTTGGCACGCTTTTCAGCGTAGCGCGCTGCGAGCTTCGCACGTTTTACATCACGTGCTTTCATCGATTTTTTAGCCATAACAGTAACCCTTCACCTTACTTACGGAATG
The DNA here is from genome assembly GCF_013366455.1 of Salinivibrio sp. EAGSL. NCBI lineage: Bacteria > Pseudomonadati > Pseudomonadota > Gammaproteobacteria > Vibrionales > Vibrionaceae > Salinivibrio > Salinivibrio sp. EAGSL. Next base: position 7,991 of record NZ_JABWMG010000028.1, read on the forward strand.
GGAAGTTAAAGGCAGCCAGCAGAGCTCGACCTTCCTCATCTGTACCTGCAGTAGTAGTGATAGTAATATCAAGACCACGGATACGATCGACTTTGTCATAGTCAATCTCAGGGAAGATGATTTGCTCGCGAACGCCCATGCTGTAGTTACCACGACCATCGAACGCTTTCGGGTTCAGGCCACGGAAATCACGGATACGAGGAACTGCGATCGCGATTAAGCGCTCGAAGAAGTCCCACATACGCTCGCCACGTAGGGTTACTTTACAACCAATTGGGTAGCCCTCACGGATCTTGAAGCCTGCGACTGACTTACGTGCTTTAGTGATGAGCGGCTTTTGACCAGAAATCGCGGTCATATCAGCAGCTGCATTTTCAAGCAGTTTTTTGTCGTTCAGAGCTTCGCCCACACCCATATTAAGGGTGATCTTCTCGATCCCTGGGACTTGCATGATGCTTTTGTAACCAAATTGCTTAGATAGCTCAGCTACAACTGTCTCTTTGTAGTAATCATGCAGTTTCGCCATTGTACTACTCCAGAATTACTTAATAGTTTCGCCATTCGACTTGAAAAAACGCACTTTTTTGCCGTCTTCAAATCGGAAGCCTACACGGTCACCTTTACCAGCTGCTGCGTTAAAGATAGCCACGTTAGAAACATCAATAGCGGCTTCTTGTTCAACAATGCCACCTTGAGTGCCCAGAGCCGGAACCGGCTTCTGGTGCTTCTTCACGAGGTTAATACCTTCAACGATAACTTTACCGGTTGGTAGAACCTTAGATACTTTACCTTTCTTGCCTTTATCTTTACCGGCAAGAACGATAACTTCGTCGTTACGACGGATTTTAGCTGCCATGAGATCGCTCCTTACAGAACTTCAGGCGCCAGAGACACAATTTTCATAAACTTCTCGTTACGAAGTTCACGTGTCACAGGGCCAAAGATACGTGTGCCGACTAGTTGCTCGTTCGTGTTGTTCAACAACACGCAAGCATTGCGGTCGAAGCGAATGACAGAGCCGTCTGGACGACGTACGCCTTTACGGGTGCGAACTACCACCGCCTTAAGCACATCACCTTTTTTCACTTTACCGCGAGGAATTGAATCCTTAACGGTAACTTTGATGATGTCGCCAACGTGGGCGTAACGACGGTGAGAGCCACCCAGAACCTTAATACACATTACACTGCGAGCGCCGGAGTTGTCGGCTGCGTCCAGCATACTTTGCATTTGGATCATTGTTAGTGCTCCGCTGTTATTACATCTAGACCCATCTCGGGTCGGGCTGCCTTTTTACAAGGGCGGCGAATAATAACACTATTTTGACCAGATGGGTAGATAAAAAATAAACGGCCCCCCGAATGAGAGCCGTTTGACTTATTATTGTCTGAAAAATCGCTTAGATGCGTGATTTTTCAACAACGCGAACCAATGTCCAAGACTTACGCTTAGAAATTGGACGACACTCACGAACCTCAACAGTATCACCTTGGTTACACTGGTTAGATTCATCGTGTACATGTAGCTTACTCGTGCGCTTGATGTACTTACCGTAGATTGGGTGTTTCACAAAACGCTCGATAGCAACGACGATAGTTTTATCGCCTTTGTCGCTGATGACGCGACCTTGCTGAGTGCGGATGTTCTCGCTCATTATGCGTTAGCCTTCTCAGTCAGTACGGTTTTTACACGTGCGATATCGCGACGAACAGCTTTCAGAGTGTGAGTTTGCTGAAGTTGGCCTGTAGCCGCTTGCATGCGCAGGTTAAACTGCTCACGTAGCAGACCCATAAGCTCTTCATTCAGCTGCTCAACAGTCTTTTCACGTAGTTCTTGTGCTTTCATCACATCACCGCCTTAGTTACGAAAGTGGTTTTGATCGGTAGCTTACGTGAAGCTAATTCAAACGCTTCGCGAGCCAGTGATTCAGGAACACCATCCATTTCGTACAGGACTTTGCCTGGTTGGATTTGGGCAACCCAGTAATCAACTGAACCTTTACCCTTACCCATACGAACTTCCAACGGCTTACCAGTAATTGGTTTGTCGGGGAAGACACGAATCCAGATTTGGCCTTGACGTTTAATGTGACGAGTCATCGCACGACGAGCCGCCTCAATTTGACGCGCAGTGATACGACCGCGACCAACAGCTTTTAGGCCATAGGTACCGAAGCTTACGTCAGTACCGTGCGCCAGACCGCGGTTACGACCTTTAAAAGTCTTGCGGAACTTAGTACGTTTTGGTTGAAGCATCGATAGACTCCTTACTTACGGCCTTTACGCTGCTTCTTCGGCTTGTCAGCCTTTTGCTCTACTTCAGCCATTCCACCTAGGACTTCGCCTTTGAAGATCCAGGTTTTAATGCCGATAACACCGTACTGGGTGTGAGCAGAAGAAGTTGCGTAATCAATGTCAGCACGAAGCGTGTGCAATGGCACACGTCCTTCACGGTACCACTCGGTACGAGCGATTTCAGCGCCGCCAAGACGACCGCTTACTTCCACTTTGATACCTTTGGCACCTAGGCGCATAGCGTTTTGTACCGCGCGCTTCATGGCACGACGGAACATAACACGACGCTCTAGCTGTGATGCGATGCTGTCGCCAACAAGTTGCGCATCTAGCTCAGGTTTACGTACTTCAGCGATATTAATTTGCGCTGGTACACCGGCCAGTTTTGCAACGTGAGCGCGCAGTTTCTCAACATCTTCACCTTTTTTACCAATCACCACACCAGGGCGCGCAGTGTGAATAGTCACACGAACACTCTTAGCTGGACGCTCGATAACGATGCGAGATACTGACGCTTTTTTCAGTTCACTAGTTAGGAACTGACGTACCTTAAAGTCGCCGTCTAGGTTGTCAGCGAAATCTTGGTTATTAGCAAACCAAGTGGAATTCCAAGGCTTTACAATGCCCAGACGAATACCATTAGGATGTACTTTTTGACCCATTGCTTTATCTCCTCGTCTCTTAGCGGTCTGCTACAACAACAGTGATGTGGCTAGAACGCTTCAAGATGCGATCGGCACGGCCTTTTGCACGAGGCATAATACGCTTCATGATTGGGCCTTCATCAACGAAGACTTTGGCGACGCTTAAATCGTCGATATCCGCACCTTCGTTATGCTCGGCGTTTGCAATAGCAGATTCCAACACTTTCTTAACCAAGTCAGCAGCTTTTTTGTCGCTGAAAGTCAGTAGTTCCAGTGCCTGTGCTACGTCTTTACCGCGCACCTGATCCGCAACCAAACGTGCTTTTTGAGGCGAGATACGAGCAAAGCGATGTTTAGCAATAGCTTCCATTTCTTACCCCTTAACGCTTCTTAGCTTTCTTATCAGCAGCGTGGCCGCGATAAGTACGTGTTGGTGCAAACTCGCCGAGCTTGTGACCGATCATTTCTTCAGAAACGAAAACGGGTACGTGCTGACGACCATTATGGACAGCGATGGTCAATCCGATCATCTGTGGGATGATCATTGAACGACGGGACCAAGTCTTTAAAGGCTTCTTGTCACCGCTTTCCACCGCTTTCTCTACCTTCTTCAGCAAGTGCAGGTCAATAAAAGGACCTTTCTTGAGAGAACGTGGCATGGCTTATCCTCTGATAATAATTACTTGTTACGACGACGTACAATGTACTTGTCGGTACGTTTGTTCTTACGGGTTTTGAAGCCTTTCGTTGGCATACCCCAAGGTGTTACTGGATGACGGCCACCTGAGGTACGACCTTCACCACCACCATGTGGGTGATCAACCGGGTTCATTGCAACACCACGTACGCTTGGACGTGCGCCTTTCCAGCGCGCGGCACCGGCTTTACCCAGCTCGCGTAGCATGTGCTCTGAATTACCCACTTCACCAAGGGTCGCTCGACCTTCAGCAAGAACCTTACGCATTTCACCGCTGCGCAGGCGGAGTGTGACGTACGCGCCGTCACGAGCAACGATCTGTGCATAAGCACCCGCAGAACGAGCAAGTTGAGCACCTTTACCAGGTTTCAACTCGATGTTGTGGATAGTAGAACCCACTGGGATGTTACGCATTGGCAGGCTGTTACCTACCTTGATTGCTGCATCTGCACCAGATTGAATCTGATCACCGGCTTTTAGGCCTTTCGGTGCGATGATGTAACGACGTTCACCATCCGTATACAGTACAAGCGCGATGTTTGCACTACGGTTTGGATCATACTCTAGACGCTCAACTTTCGCTGGGATACCGTCTTTAGTACGTTTGAAGTCAATTACACGGTAATGATGCTTATGACCACCACCGATGTGACGCACTGTGATTCGACCGTTGTTATTGCGACCGCCTGACTTAGAGTTTTTCTCTAGCAGTGGTGCATATGGTTTACCTTTATAAAGATCATGGTTAACCACTTTAACAAGGTGACGACGACCCGGTGAAGTCGGCTTACATTTCATAATAGCCATTTGCTTTTACTCCTCCGTCTTACTCAGCGCCGCCAACGAAGTCGATGTCCTGACCTTCTTTCAAGGCAACATACGCTTTTTTCCAGTCGCTACGACGGCCTTCACGCATACCTTGACGTTTGGTCTTACCCTTAACGAGAAGGGTACGAACAGACTTCACTTCAACTTCGAACAGTTTTTCAACTGCCGCTTTGATCTCTTTTTTCGTTGCTTCTTTAGCTACTTTAAACACAACAGTGTTGTTGTTTTCAGCGGCCATCGTCGCTTTTTCAGAGATGTGCGGAGCACGCAGAACTTTTAGGATACGCTCTTCAGTGATCATGCCAGCATCTCCTCAACTTGTTTAACTGCATCTGCAGTCATCACGACTTTGTCGAAAGCGATCAAGCTAACTGGGTCGATGGTATCTGCATCGCGTACGTCAACCTTATACAGGTTACGTGCCGCAAGGAACAGGTTCTCATCAACTTCGGCAGTGACGATCAGAACGTCGCTTAGCTCAAGCTCTTTCAGCTTAGCGACAAGCTCTTTAGTTTTTGGTGCTTCAACAGAGAAGTTATCAACCACGATTAAACGCTCTTGACGAACTAGCTCTGATAGGATGCTCTTAAGAGCACCGCGGTACATCTTTTTGTTTACTTTCTGGCTATGGTCCTGAGGACGAGCTGCGAAAGTGACACCACCGCTGCGCCAAATTGGGCTGCGGATTGTACCTGCACGGGCGCGACCAGTACCCTTCTGACGCCATGGCTTAGCACCGCCACCAGATACGTCTGAACGAGTTTTCTGAGCGCGAGTACCTTGACGGGCACCAGCTGCGTATGCAACGACTACCTGGTGTACCAGGGATTCGTTGAATTCACGCCCGAAGGTAGTTTCGGAAACAGTTAGCGCGTCGGCGCCTTTGACTACCAATTCCATTACTATCTCCTCGACGTTACGCTTTAACGGCTGGTTTAACGATCACGTTGCCACCTGTCGCACCTGGGACTGCACCTTTAATAAGAAGCAGATTGCGCTCAGCGTCAACACGTACGATCTCTAGGTTTTGAGTCGTTACACGCTCAGCACCCATATGACCTGCCATTTTTTTGCCTTTGAATACGCGACCTGGAGTCTGACATTGACCGATAGAACCAGGAGCACGGTGAGACAAAGAGTTACCGTGGCTCATATCTTGAGTACGGAAGTTCCAACGCTTAACGCCGCCTTGGAAGCCCTTACCCTTCGACGTGCCAGTAACGTCTACTTTTTTGATTTCGTTAAACAGTTCTACGTTTAGCTCAGCGCCAACTTCGTACTGTTCATCATTTTCCAAACGGAATTCCCACAAACCGCGGCCTGCTTCAACACCTGCTTTCGCAAAGTGACCAGCTTGTGCCTTGTTTACACGGCTTGCTTTCTTTTCGCCTGTAGTGATTTGAATTGCTGCATACCCGTCAACTTCAGGTTTACGTACCTGAGCAACACGGTTTGCTTCAACTTCAACTACGGTAACCGGGATAGAAACGCCATCTTCGTTGAAGATACGAGTCATACCGACTTTACGACCGACTAGACCAATCATTATCTACTCCCCCTTAACCCAGGCTGATTTGAACATCAACGCCCGCAGCAAGGTCAAGACGCATCAAAGCGTCAACAGTTTTGTCTGTTGGCTCAACGATGTCGATCAGACGTTTGTGAGTACGAATTTCGTACTGGTCACGTGCGTCTTTGTTTACGTGCGGAGAAATAAGAACGGTGAAGCGCTCTTTACGAGTAGGCAAAGGGATAGGTCCCTTAACCTGTGCGCCAGTACGCTTAGCGGTTTCAACGATTTCCGCTGTAGACTGATCGATCAAACGATGATCGAACGCCTTTAGGCGGATACGGATACGTTGGTTCTGCATGAGACAGAGCTCCAAATTCTAAAATATTTACACAAACAATATCGCCATTCCTTCTCACTAAGGCGAGGGAATGCCGATTAATTTATGTGAAACCGTAGTGCCAAAATTAGGCACATTGTCAGCCATTATTCTATGACTGCGAACATAAGCGGAGTATACATTAAACGAACAGTTTACTGTTCCATTCCTCGATGCTCATTGGTTCACAACTGCGTCGGAAGTCGCAATGACTTAAGCAGTGACGGGCATTATACCGATACGCAATGGCTTTGCAAGCGTTGGTCAAAAACACGCCATAAAAAAACGCGCCTCTCTGGCACGTTTTTCATCATCAAGGCGGGATGACTGTTTTAACCTAACCTTTTTCGCTGGCATCTTCGATGATCTGAGCTTGATTATAGTTGGCGATGCCGACCTTATCAATTAAGCCAATCTGAGTCTCTAACCAATCGATATGCTCTTCTTCGTCATCAAGAATGTATTGAAACAGATCACGAGAGACAAAATCTCTGATGCTCTCTGTGTAAGCAATGGCCTCTTTTAAATCCTCATGGGCTTGCATTTCAATCGCCAAATCACATTCAAAGATTTCTTGCGTATCTTCGCCAATTCTCAGTTTGCCAAGATCTTGGAGGTTCGGGGTGCCCTCAAGAAATAATATTCTTTCAATCAGCTTGTCGGCATGCTTCATCTCATCGATCGACTCTTCATATTCTTTATCCGCGATGACTTTTAACCCCCAGTCTTTAAGCATGCGCGCATGAAGAAAATACTGATTAATAGCAACAAGTTCATTGCCCAGTACCGTGTTGAGAAACGCTATAGATTTTGGATCGCCTTTCATGGCAATAGCCTCCTTATGGGTTCTACTTTACAAATGTAGAACCCATAAGGAGGCTGTCAAATATTGACCGCTTATTAGCTCGCTTTTTGCAATGTGATCAGCTGACTCTCGTCATATATAACCTCTTTAGCGTGGCGCACACATTTACCACATTGAGATCCAAGAGGCGTCAGTTGACGAAGTTCGCGAATACTGGTGACGCCTAGGTGGCGCACCCAATGCTTAATGGTTTTATCTGATACGCTATGACAAATACAAACTAACATCTCAGTCATCTCAAAAAATGAACTATAACGAGAATAGTTTGCATTGCGTTTAAGGTAAAGGGTTTTTATATAACGCTTAGTTATTGATGAAAGACTTATTTATATCTATATCGGGCGATTAAAGAGGAAAAAAGGGAGCGCAATGCGCTCCCTTTTATTGATAAGACTAGATGTCTATCAAATTAAGCTAGGATGTTAGCAACAACACCCGCGCCTACAGTACGGCCACCTTCACGGATAGCGAAACGTAGGCCTTCGTCCATCGCGATAGGTGCGATCAGCTCAACAACCATCTTGATGTTGTCACCAGGCATAACCATCTCAACGCCTTCTGGCAATTCGATAGTACCGGTCACGTCAGTTGTACGGAAGTAGAACTGTGGACGATAACCT
>NZ_JABWMG010000029.1:0-14962 GCF_013366455.1 Salinivibrio sp. EAGSL
AAGTGGTTGCCATTGATGGAAAAACACTAAGGGGCTCATATAATCGAGCAACAGATCAAGCTGCTATTCATATGGTTAATGCATTCGCAACCGCAAATGGAGTGTGCCTCGGACAGTCGAAAGTAGACAGTAAGACAAATGAGATCACAGCCATCCCTAAGCTGCTGGAATTGCTCGATATTTCAGGTTGTTTGATTACCATAGATGCCATGGGTTGTCAGCACAAAATCGCACAGAAAATCATTGATAAAAATGCTGATTATTTGCTTGCGGTTAAAGGAAACCAAGGCAAATTAGATAAAGCGTTTGATAATTATTACCGCCCGGCAATGCTTCAAAAATTTGATGGTGATAGCTACGCATCACAAGAAAAATCGCATGGGCGTTTAGAAACACGATGTGCACTGATTAATACGGATTTAAGTGTATTAGGTGATTTGGCTTATGATTGGCCTGAATTAAAAACGATGGGCATCATGGTAAGTGTTCGTCAAGAAGGCAAACATGCTGAAGAGTCAGATATTTCAGTGCGCTACTATATAAGCTCAAAAGCACTGACAGCGAAAGAGCTTCATGATGCCACACGCTCACACTGGTTAATTGAATCAATGCATTGGCAACTTGATGTTGGATTAAAAGAAGATGCTTGCCGAATAAGAGTCGATGATCGAGCGGAAGTTTTTGCACGAATAAGGCAAATGGTTTTGAATTTATTAAAGCAAGAGAAGAGTTTTAAAGCCGGCATTCAACGCAAGCGAATGATGTGCGCGATGGACCAAGAGTACCTGGCGACCGTGCTGGGAAGCCTTTCATGACGCGGATGTTCATGCGTTTTCCGTGATCAATGTGCTTATTTATGCGGTTTATTTATCTTTATGGTCATCTTATAGTACTATAAAAATATTTGGTTCAGATATGTCGCTTCATAATGATGTTGAAGTAGATCAAAACAATAATTCTCTATTCATGACATTTCGGCATTTTAATAGTGAAAATACTAGAGAGTATTTGCGAAGAGTCCCGGTAAATCAGAAGGTGAAAATATGTTTTATATGCTTGATGGTTCAGCAAGGACATTTAAAGCACACATGGATTTAGCTTTATTTTCAAAACATCGTAATCAAAAAGTTTATAACTGTGCGTCATTCTCTTTGATAGATGCATACGAAAGAAAGAAATTTAGTATCAAAAGGTAGATTTATGATTACTATTCTTATGCCGGTTTTTAATGCTAGTAAATTTTTAAATGAATCTATTGGTTCGGTGCTTGCGCAAGATTATAAGAACTGGGAATTAATATGCATAGACGATCAATCATCAGATGACTCATTATCTATGCTTTATGATTTTTCAAGAAAAGATGCTCGAATAAAAGTGTATACCAAAGAAAATGAAGGGCCTGCACAAGCAAGAAAACTAGGTTTACAACATTCATCAGGCGACTATGTTACTCTACTAGATGCTGATGATGCACTAAGTCCTGACTTTTTAAGCCAGACCTTAGCTGTTGCTACAGAAACTGATGCAGATGTTGTGATGCCTGTTTTAATCCAAAATTGGAAGTCTGATAATCGTTCAGATTATGACTTTAATTTGAAAAACGGTTTGATGTTTAAACAAGAAATCGCTCCTCGTGTAGCGTTTTTAAAAACTATGCCGTGGCGTGTTCATGGGCTTAATCTGTATAAGGCAGAGCATTTTAAAAAATATGCATTGTCAGAAATTAGTAACATTAATAATTATAACGCTGATGAGTATCTGACTCGATTTCTACTTTTGTATGCTAATAAAATTGTGGTAAGTGAAGGGAAATATTTTTATAGAGCAAATAATAAGTCTATTACAACTACCTTCTCTTTAAGGAGAATAGGTCTTTTGAAAACCAACGAGGCGCTTTTTAATCTTGCGAAGAAAGAAAGATTTAATGACGAAGAGTTAAAGATGATAGCATTGCACTTTTTACGATTAGCAGCCGCACTTAAATACCAATTGCTAAAGAATAAAAATAAGTTGAATTATTCGGAGATGACTAATGCGATTGCTGAAATCAATAAAAATTACTCTTGGCATAATTATTTAGGGAATGATTTTAAAACTGTGCTGATGAGGTTATTTGTTCTGTTTTACCCATCATTTTTTTCCAGCTTGCTATCAATGTTTGTATCAATTAAGATGTTTTTTACAAATCAAAGGCATTACAAAAAGCCTTTATAGAATGGATGAAATCCTGTCATGAATTAACGGATGGCGAAGTGGTTGCCATTGATGGAAAAACACTAAGGGGCTCATATAATCGAGCAACAGACCAAGCTGCGATTCATATGGTTAATGCGTTCGCAACCGCAAATGGTGTATGCCTCGGACAGTCAAAAGTAAATAGTAAAACCAATGAGATTACTGAAATACCTAAGCTGCTGGAATTGCTCGATATTTCTGGGTGTTTGATTACTATAGATGCATGGGTTGTCAGCGCAAAATCGCACAGAAAATCATTGATAAAAATGCCGATTATTTGCTTGCCGTCAAAGCGAATCAAGGTAAATTAGATGAAGCGTTTGATAATTACTACCGGCCTTCAATGCTTCAAAACTTTGACGGTGACAGCTACTCATCACAAGAGAAATCGCATGGACGTTGGACTTGATCCGTTTTACTGGACACGCATCGACGATCTGAGGAGGTCAGTATGCCAGCCTATAAAACGGGTAAAAAGACAGCGCAATATTCACTAGACTTCAAGCTGAAAGCGGTTGAATGGAGCTATGAAACGCATCGAACAGTGAAGTCGGTTGCAGAGGCGCTTGATATCCATCCATTCATGCTATCGAAATGGCGTAAAGCGTATCGAGATGGAGAGCTTGGTATGGTCAAGTCCCAAAAAAATAAAGTGAAGCCAGACAAGGCGAAGGATGAGCTATCGGCACTCAAGCGACGGATCACAGAGCTTGAAGAGGAGAACGATATCTTAAAAAAGTGGCAACGCTTTCAAGCAGAACAAAGGCGCAAGCCTACCGATTCGTAAAGCAATATAGTGATGTTTACTCAGTAAAGAAGCTGTGTAGGCATCTTTCTGTGTCTCGTAGTGGCTATTATGATTGGCTAAGCCGCGGACAGTCAGGACATGCGCGCGCAGATAGTGAGCTAGGCGCAGAGATAGCGTTCATCTACCGTAAAAGCGAAGGCAGATATGGGAGTCCTAAAATCCATGCGGCGTTGAAGGCAAAAGGTCTCGCAGTGAGTCGTAAGCGTGTGGCCCGCTTGATGCGAGAAGCCGGCTTAAAGGCGAGAGTGGACCGTGTTTACCGTCGTCGGCAAAAGAGTCGGACGTTCTTTAAAGGACTCGTCAATCGACGCTTAGAACAAGAAAAGGCGAGCAAAATCAATCAACAATGGACTGCGGATGTTACCTACATAAAAGTAGGAAACCGATGGGGCTACTTAGCGGTAGTGATTGATGTTTACTCAAAAAAGGTACTTAGCTGGGCGCCCAGCGACAGACTCGATTCAAACTTGACGATGTTCACTATCGTCAAAGCACTCGCTAGCCGAAAGCCTAAACGGGGGCTGCTATTTCATACCGACAGAGGGCGCGAGTATTGTGCGGATAGGGTGCGACATTTACTGGCGGAACACGGTGTTGAGCAGAGCATGAATCGGCCAGGGAAATGCACGGATAATGCAGAAGTCGAGTCGTTCTTTAAATCGCTTAAGGGCGAGTTAATCAAAGATGCACCGATTGCTAACTTAAGGCACTTACGAGAGAAGCTCAGGAAATATATTCAGTACTTTTATAATCGAACACGGTTACACAGTAGCATTGGCTATATGTCGCCGATAGCGTTTGAAAAACAATGTACTTAACGAAAGACGTGTCCGTTAAAGTGGATCAACATCACGTTTAGAAACACGATGTGCACTCATCAATACCGATTTAAGTGTATTAGGTGATTTAGCTTATGATTGGCCTGAATTAAAAACGATGGGCATCATGGTGAGCGTTCGACAAGAAGGCAAACACGCCGACGAATCCGATATTTCTGCGCGCTATTATATAAGTTCAATAGCACTGACAGCGAAAAAGCTTCATGATGCCACTCGCTCGCATTGGTTAATTGAATCAATGCACTGGCAACTCGATGTTGGATTAAAAGAAGATGCTTGCCGAATAAGAGTCGATGGTCAAGCGGAAGTGTTTGCACGAATAAGGCAAATGGTTTTGAATTTATTAAAGTAAGAGAAGAGTTTCAAAGCCGGCATTCAACGCAAGCGAATGATGTGCGCGATGGACCAAAAGCACCTAGCGACCGTGCTGGGAAGCCTTTTGTGACGCGGATGTTCTTGCGTTTCTCGTCATTTTCTATCAATTTATTATATAAGAGGCCTATAAGTTGAAAGATACATACCCCCTAGTAAGTATTGCAATTATCACTTATAACCAAAAAGAATACTTGCGTGAATGTATTGAGTCTTGTTTAACACAAGATTATCCAAATTTTGAGATAGTTATTGCAGATGACTGCTCTACTGATGGCACTCAAGCGATGTTACGGGAGTATGAGGTTGCTTACCCAAATAAGTTTGTTTTAAGGCTTTCTGAAAAAAATCAAGGGATAACGCCAAACTCAAATGCCGCACACTTTGCTTGCTCGGGTAAATATATAGCGTGGATGGGTGGTGATGATCTAATGCTGCCGGGTAAATTAAATAAGCAAGTAGACTTTATGGAACGAAATCCAAATTGTACAATTTGCTACCACAATTTGGATGTGTTTGATTCTGAAACAGGTAAGACACTTTATTTTTTTAATAATAAATTAAAAATTAACGGAAATGTAAAAGCAGCCATCAGATATGGAACGTTTAATGGCGCATGCTCAAATATGGTGAGAGCTGAAAAAACACCTGTGCATGGTTATAACAAATCTTTGCCTGTAGCATCAGATTGGTTATATTGGGTTGAAACTCTCAGTAATGGCGGCACTATAGACTATATTGATGCTGTTCTTGGTAAATATAGACGACATTCAAATAATATAACTTGTAAAGAGAAATTTGTTACACAAAACGAGTTGGATCACTTGGTGAGCTGTCAAATTATGTTGGCAAAACTCCCTCAATATTTTAATGATATAATGTACATATATTCAAAAAGAATATTGGGGCTTAGACATAATTTAAATTATATAACGTGTTTATGGCGGAGTTTTTGTTTGCGCCCATCAATAAAAGTAGTTGGTGGTCTAGGAATGTATTTAACCACTTTCGGAAAGGTGAAATTGTAAATGTGTGGGATAGCCGGTTTGCTTGACTCTAGAAGTCAGTCAAGTATTGATGATTTAAAGAAAATGACTGATATCCTCTATCACCGTGGACCAGATGATGGCGGTTACTTTTTTGAAAGACTAGGCAGTGTACAGGTTGGCTTAGGGCATCGTAGATTGTCCATCTTAGACTTATCAAATCACGGTCATCAGCCGATGTCTTTTAATCATCTGACCATGATCTATAATGGCGAGGTTTATAATTTTAAAGAAATCCGTGTGGAGTTGGAAAAACACGGTTACCACTTTGATTCTCACTCTGATAGTGAGGTGATTTTAAAGGCTTATCATAAGTGGGGTATCGACGCAGTTCATCGTTTTAACGGTATGTTTGCGATGGCGATTCTCGACTCTCAAGCACAGACTATAACTCTAATTCGTGATCGTGCAGGCGTCAAACCACTGTATTGGTATCAAAAAGACGGTTTGTTAATGTTTGCTAGTGAGCTAAAAAGTTTTCACGAGCATCCCGCTTTCGTTAAAGAGCTGAATCACGACGGGCTAGCTTTATTTTTGCAATACGGTTACATCCCACAGCCTCATACTATTTTTAATCACACTCACAAATTGCAAGCAGGACATGCTCTTACGTTTAACATTAAAGATGCAACATTAAAAATTGATAAGTATTGGGACGTCATAGACTGTTATAACCAACCTAAGCTAGATATCTCTGAACAAGAAGCTATAAGTGAAACAGAACGCCTGTTAAAATCCGCTTGTGAATATCGTATGGTTTCGGATGTGCCTGTGGGCATGTTTTTGAGCGGTGGATATGATTCATCCGCAGTTACAGCATTGTTACAATCAGAGCGCACTGAAAAACTGAAAACATTCTCTATTGGTTTCCATGAACCTAAATATAATGAAGCACATCACGCTAAAAAAGTTGCTGAGCATTTAGGTACAGATCATACAGAATATTATTGTACACAAAAAGATGCTTTAGCTATTTTGCCTAAATTGCCAGAAATATGGGATGAGCCTTTTGGTGATGCATCCGCTATCCCTACCACCTTAGTCAGTCAGTTAGCTAGAAAGGATGTAACCGTTTCTCTTAGTGCAGACGGTGGTGATGAGATTTTTGCAGGTTATGACAAATACACTAGTATTGAAAAGAAAAAAAGAACATTTTCTCAAATCCCCTCAGTGTTATATCCCTTTATTAAAACTGGTTTAAATAGTGGTGCTGTACATGCAACAGCTAAAAAGCTTGGGATGTATAATGCGGATGTTCGCCTAAAGCGTTTTTCGTTAATGCTTGAGCAAAATGAGAAAGGCCTTTTAAAAATAGGCTCACAAACCTTTACTGATATAGATTTAGATATATTATTAGTTAATGACTATAATAAAGTGAAAACGGAATTTGATACGGAAATAAACCAAAATTGGTTAGATAATATACTGGCTGTCGATTATAAAACTTACCAGTTAGATGATATTTTAACTAAAGTCGATAGAGCTACAATGTCCGTTGGTCTAGAGGGAAGAGAGCCTTTATTAGATATTAATGTTATTGATTTTGTCGCTAGGCTCGATCCTAATATGAAAATTAAAAATGGATCAAAAAAACATTTGCTTAAAGAAATTACACACAAGTATATACCTCAAGATATTATGGATAGGCCAAAAATGGGTTTTGGTGTTCCTATTTTTGATTGGTTTAAATCAGAATTGAAAGAATATGTTCTATTTTATCTCAGCAATGATCGAATAGAGAAAGCCGGTATATTCAATACATTTTATGTTGCAACTCTACGTGATAAATACCTCGCAGATGCTGATATCAATGTTAATCAGATCTGGTTTTTATTAATGTTCGAAATGTGGAGAGAAAAATGGAGCCTATGAAACCTTACTTTACTGTTTTTACGCCAACATATAATCGTGCTGATAGGTTATTCCGTGTATATAATTCATTAAAAAATCAGACCTTAAGCGATTTTGAATGGTTAATTATTGATGATGGTTCTACAGACAACACGAAAGAGGTGGTTGAAGACTTTATTGGTAGGAATGAAATTAGTATTCGATACATTTACCAAGAGAATGGGCATAAGAAGAAAGCATTCAATCATGGTGTTAGAGAAGCCAAGGGATACTTTTTTATACCTGCTGACTCTGATGACGAGTTTGATAGTAATACTTTAAGTATTTTTAAAGAAATTTATAACAAGCAGCCTGAAGATGTAAGAGCTGTTATTTCAGGTGTCGTTTGTCTTTGTAAGTCTGAGGATGGTAGTGTTATTGGTGATAAATTTCCGAAGAGTGAGTGGTTATCGGATCAATTTGAAATGCGATATGTTCATTCTGTTAAAGGAGAGAAATGGGGGTGTATTAAAACTGATATACTTAGGTTATTTCCATTTCCGGAAAATATAATGGGGCATGTTCCTGAAAATGTCATTTGGACTCCTATTGCAAAGAAATACAAAGCAATATTTATCAATGAGCCTTTGCGCACCTATTTTACTGACGAGTCCGATAGTCTTACTAATTCAAAATTCTCAAAAGTGAACGCACATGGTGCTTTTATTTTATCCAAAGTGACTTTGGAACATGAATTGAATTATTTTTTCTACAATCCAGTTCATTTCATTAAGACAGCTACAAATTACACTCGATTTAAGCTGCATATTGATTCGCATGAAATAAAGTCGTTTGACTTTGTAGGTCGTGACAATTATCCATCATTAAGGAAAGGATTGATTTTGATGTGCATTCCATTGGGTTGTCTACTTTATTTGAGAGATCTTATTAAATGAAGGCTGTGTCAATTTTTATCAGTTCTCTTGCCGGCGGTGGTGCTGAAGGTGTCTGTGTTAACGTCGCCAACGGTTTAGCTGAAAATGGCTGGCAAGTTGATTTACTTGTTTTGCACACTAATAATGCAGTTTACTTAGAGCGTGTTAGCTCAAAAGTTAACTTACTCGAGCTGGGTGTTAATCATGCGCGCCATGCACCCTTGCCATTATTACGCTATATTCGACAGCATAAGCCAGAAAAACTGCTCGTATTTAATTACGAGTTAGCGGTATTAACGATTATGTTGCGTAGTTTATTTCGATTTAAAACCCAAATTATTGCTAGAAATATTAATACCTTTTCAAAAAATACAACTCAGCCACAAGGAAACTGGCGGCGTTATGTTGTTACACCTTTGATTAATCATTTTTATGGTAAATGTGACCATATAATTAATCAGTGCCAAGCGATGCGTGATGACTTAATTGCAGTATTCCCACATTTCGCAAATAAAACTAGCGTGATTTATAATCCAGTCGCAAAACATGTTGAGGATTACGCAAGATCGCATGATTTATCCCAAATAGAAAAACAAGATTATTTGCTTTGTGTCGGAAGGTTAGAAAAACAAAAAGCCTTTCACTATGTCATCGAGGGCTTCGCCGGTATTGCCAATCAATTTCCCAACCTACGCCTAAAAATTGTTGGCCAAGGCAGTTTAGAGCAATCATTAAAGCAATGCGCACAGGGTTTTGGTGTTGCCGATAGGGTTGATTTCGAAGGTTTTCAAGCGAATATGATCCCTTACTATCTCCACGCCAGGGGTACGTTACTCACTTCACTGTATGAAGGTTTTCCAAACGTATTGATAGAGTCGATTGCATTAGGCACGCCTGTGGTTGCATTCGACTGTCCAAGCGGCCCGAGAGAAATTATTCAAGAGGGAGTGAATGGGTATTTAGCCGATTACTTATCACTAGATGATTTACAAAAAGCATGCCGAAACTCTTTGGAAAAGCCACTTGCAAGAGAAGCAGTGCAGGCATCAGCTTATAAGTATTTTTGTTCGGACGTTATCAGTAACTATGAGGCTATTTTGACAGAGTTCGAATGAGTTCGAATGAGTTGGAATGAAATAATGGATGTGCTGATTTCGTATTTCTCCAACGGTAGCTTAACGTAGCATATAAAACCCTTTCTAATAAGAGTAGATGACCGAGCGGAAGTTGTTGCACGAATAAGGCAAATGGTTTTGAATTTATTAAAGCAAGAGAAGAGTTTCAAAGCCGGCATTCAATGCAAGAGAATGATGTGCGCGATGGACCAAGAGTACCTAGCGACCGTGCTAGGAAGCCTTTCGTGACGCGGATGTTCATGCGTTTTTTATATCTTGCATATCTCTTTGGTGTAAATTCAGTATGATGCCAGAATTTTTCTATGATCTCCCAAATGTTTTTTTTGTTTTTATATTTATTCTTGTGATGACAGCGACAAAGAAAATTCCTATTTGGTTGAGTATAATTCTCATTTTAACGTCACTTTTTCCTTTTCTTTTAAATGATGTTTTATTTCCTACCTCTTACATGCCTGATCAGTTTAAATATTTTAGTGTTGTAAGAAGCTTAAGAGAATTAGACATTCCTGAAGAATACTATTCGAGCACTGTGAAGACCGCGGGATGGATATTAGCATTTATACCTTTGCCTGTTGTTGAGTCGCCCACCAGTCTTGGTTTTTTTAATCGTTTCTTATATTGTTTTCTTATCGTATGGCTGTATCATAAGAAGAAGATAAGAGGTATTCCTCTTGTCTTTTTGGCCTTATACCCTAGCGCAGTGCTTTACACGTCACTAGCTTTAAGAGATACGCTAATACTTTTCCTCATGGTTATATCAATAATAGCTATTGTAGATGACAGAAAGAAAGTTCTGTTAATGGCGATGGTACCATTGTTTTTTTTAAAATTTCAAAATTTCTTTATAATAGCTTTGTTTTATCCTTTTTATTTAATCCTCACTAGAGAGACATTATTATATAAGTCGAGGAAATTGTTATTTCCTGTTATAC
This sequence comes from Salinivibrio sp. EAGSL, assembly GCF_013366455.1. Classification (NCBI taxonomy): domain Bacteria; kingdom Pseudomonadati; phylum Pseudomonadota; class Gammaproteobacteria; order Vibrionales; family Vibrionaceae; genus Salinivibrio; species Salinivibrio sp. EAGSL. The sequence goes on from NZ_JABWMG010000029.1 coordinate 10,134, forward strand.
TATTTTCTTTAGCTGGGATGGCATCCTTTATTCAAAATGTTATCTCCCTGGTAGACTTTTATCGTAGGGCGATGTTTGTTGAAGATGGAGGGGATATAGCGATGTATACTTCGTTGGTAGGTATTAGTGATTTCTTCAAGCTCGCTATTACTTCGGCGCCTCATTTCTTAATGAAACCGTTTTTTTGGGAGGTCGAAAGTAATCTACAGTTATTGCAAAGCTTAGAAAACATCTTCATGGCTATGTTCTTGTTTTTGCTTTTCAGTTCATCATTTTCTATTGATAAGAAAATATCTTTTAAGTGGTTATGCTTTCTGCTTGGGGCGCTTTCTATATATGGCATCGTTGTATTTAATTTCGGCACGGCAGCCCGATATAGATTTCCTTTTTTAATAGCTACCGTGATAGGTTTGACATACGATATTTATATTAATCATAGTGTCTTCTTATTGAGAAGAGTTAAAGTCAGGGTCAACTCAGTTACCTAAAAATAAAGAGTTATAAAGTAATGAAAGATGTGTTGCATGTGATAGCAGGGTTAGGTAATGGTGGCGCCGAGGCGGTATTATATCGTTTATGCCAATTCGATAAAAAAAACCAACATATTGTTATCTCTTTAATGGATCAAGGGAAATATGGTCCGTTATTAGAGGAGATTGGTGTACAGGTTTATTGTTTAGACATGCCAGCCGGGAAAATACGGTTTGCAGCATTAATTAAACTATACAAGCTCATTCGTCAGCTTAAACCTGATGTGATGCAAACCTGGATGTATCATGCTGATTTAATTGGTGGGATAATTGCAAGGCTAGTTGGGGTAAAAAACATTGTTTGGGGTGTGCACCATACCACTTTGGTAAAAAGTGAATCTAAGCGTTCTACGATCCTAATTGCCAAAATCAACGCCTTAATCTCTTCTTTTATCCCTCGTGAAATTATTTACTGCGCAGAAAAATCACGTCAAGTTCAACAGTCGATTGGCTTTAGCCCCAAGATTGGGCACGTTGTACCGAATGGCTACAATGTTGATGACTTTAAACCAGACTCTGATGCGGAAATGGCTTTTCGCCAAGAAGTTGGGTTGGCTGACGAGACGTTTTTAATTGGTCATGTTGGGCGGCATCACCCATTTAAAGATTATCCAACATTGGTAAACGCTGTTAGTTTGTTAACTAAAGAAAAGAGTGCCTTAAAAGTGGCAATGGTAGGGGGGGATTTAACCGCTGATAACATTCAACTCAATCAGTTGATAAAAGATAATATATGTACTGAGCATATCACGTTACTCGGTAGAAGGGATGATATTACGGCAGTTATGAATGGCTTTGATATTTTCGTGCTGTCTTCTGCTAGTGAAGCTTTTCCTAATGTATTAAATGAAGCCATGGCCTGTGGTACCCCTTGTATTACCACCGACGTAGGCGATGCAGCGATTATTGTAGGTGATACCGGATGGGTCGTGCCACCTAAAAACCCACAAGCATTAGCAAAAGCGATGTTAGAAGCCATGGAAGAAAAGCAAAATAACCCGCAAGCGTGGCAAGCGAGAAAACAAGCTTGCCGTGAGCGAATTGTAAATAATTTTAGTATTGAGAAGATGGTAGAAGGTTATCATCAAGTTTGGTTTGATTAATGAATATTGCTCTTGTATCTCAAAACGCCTCTCCTGGCCATTTGATTTTTCGGAAAGATTTAATAAAAAAATTAGTTGATGAAGGTCATGTTGTTTATGCTTTTGCTGTTGATTACACCCAAGCAACAAAAGCAGAAATTCAAGCGCTAGGGGCCATTCCAGTTGACTATAATCTACAACGTGCGGGGCTAAATCCAATAAAGGATTTGGTAACGATATGCCAATTGAGAAAGCTTTTTCGTTTTTATCGAATCGAATCTGTTTTTAGCTTTTTTATTAAGCCGTCGATGTACGCGACTTTAGCGGCTAAGTTTGCAGGCTGTACTAAGAGAATAGCTATGATCGAGGGGTTGGGGTTTATGCATACCCCTTCTGAATCAGGGTTCACGTTTAAACAAAAACTTTTACAACACGTACATGGTACACTTGCAACTATAAGCTATTATTTTGCTGATAAAGTCTTGTTTTTAAACCCCGATGACCCTAAGGATCTTAGCCATTTTGCTTTTATTAATGATCGGAAAGTTGAGGTTGTTGGTCCAATTGGCTTAGATTTGGATGCTTATCCTTATGAAGCGCCTCAGTTGAAAGATAATAAAATACGTTTTGTTTTTGTGGCGCGACTACTCAAAGAAAAAGGGGTTTTTGAATACATTGCTGCAGCAAAAAAATAAAGTTAAAACATCTTGATGCAGAGTTTGTTGTATTAGGTGGTTTGGATGAAGAAAATCCAGGAGGGATTAAACGCAACCAATTACAGGTTTTAGTTGATGATGGCACGATTATTTATCCAGGGTTTGTGAATGACGTACATAGATGGTTGCGATCTTCTGATGTGTTCGTCTTGCCATCCTACAGAGAGGGAATACCTCGTTCAACACAAGAAGCAATGGCAATTGGTCGAGCAGTTATCACCACAGATGTGCCGGGTTGCAGAGAAACAGTAGCTGACGGAGATAATGGCTTTTTAGTTCCCAAATGGGACGTGGAAGCGCTTGGTAAAGCAATGGAGTCGTTTATTTTAGAACCATCGCTCGTGCACACTATGGGTGAACGAAGCTATCAAATTGCAAAAGAACGATTTGACGAAAAGAACATAACGCCATTGCTCGTTAAATATATAGTAGGCCGACATCTATAGATTGTAATAGCGATGTTGTTAACGTTTCCTTTCTTTACTAAGTAACGGGCTTATATCAAGGATATGAAATATTTACTCACCGGCGTGGCCGGTTTTATTGGAAGTGCTGTGGCAAAAAAATTGCTGGCACTAGGGCACCAGGTGGTTGGGTTGGATAACCTCAACCATTATTATGATGTATCACTTAAGCAAGCACGGTTAGATAATATTCCTCTAGATCGCTTTACCTTTGTGTCGCTTGATATTGCCGATCGCATCGCGGTTGCGCAGCTATTCGAGCAAGAAAAGTTTGACCGTGTTATCCATCTCGCGGCACAAGCGGGGGTACGTTATTCGCTGGAGAATCCGCATGCCTACGCGGATTCAAATCTTGTTGGTCATTTGAATATCCTAGAGGGCTGTCGGAGCACAAAGGTTGATCACTTAGTGTATGCCTCGTCAAGCTCGGTATATGGCTTGAACGCTAAGGTGCCGTTTGAGACCAATCACTCGGTGGACCATCCGGTTTCGCTTTATGCCGCCACCAAAAAATCCAATGAGTTGATGGCGCACAGTTATTCGCATCTCTACGATATTCCGACCACTGGTTTGCGCTTTTTCACTGTTTATGGCCCGTGGGGCCGCCCAGATATGGCACCATTTATTTTCACTAAGAAAATTCTTGAGGGTGAGACCATTGATATTAACAACCACGGCGATATGTGGCGTGACTTTACTTATGTGGATGATATCGTCGAAGGCGTGGTACGGACTGCGGATGTGGTACCCGCGCGTCATGATGATTGGACGGTAGAGAATGGCTCGCCAGCCTCAAGCTCGGCGCCTTATGCGGTATACAATATTGGCCACGGTAGCCCGATCAACCTGATGGACTTTATCCAAGCGATTGAATCTGAGCTGGGTATTGAAGCGAAGAAAAACTTCAGAGAAATGCAGCCTGGTGATGTGTACCAAACCTATGCCGATACCCAAGATTTGTTCGAGGCTACCGGCTATCAGCCAAAAGTCGGTGTGAAAGAAGGCGTCGCGGAGTTTGTTGATTGGTATAAAAAATTCTACCAAATGTAAGTGCTTGGATACGGAAAGAGCAGCCTCGTGCTCGCTTCTGCGTTTTTGCTCTTTCTGTACTCTGTATTTAAACCGAGTTTCCGCACCTAATTTAGGAATAAACCGTTTCGTATAACTGACCCAATAGTTTCAGCAATCGTCGTTGATGTTCTCGTACACCGGTAATGAAGCTCTGATCGTCGAGTTCGAGTGTGTCGATCCCTTCAAATTTTAAGAATACCCAACGTGCCGTCGGTTTAGTCGTTGTTTTGTTCTTCACCATGCTTGGGAAGAACGCTTCAGTCTTGTTAAGTTGCTCTCTGATTTTGTGCTCTAGACTTGCGTAAACAAGAAGGCTAAGCGTCATTATCATCAGCAGTGCCTCAATGCGTTGAGTTTTTTTTAAGAAGATCGAAGACGTTAAGAACTCGGGGCTTTTCAAAAACGAAAGCCGCGCTCTACTTTTTGTTGGGATTTGTAATGTTCAAGCAATGCAGCCATGGTCAGATCCGTACTGTCAGTATCGTTGGTAGCAAGGATAAACATACCCACTTTAAGCTTAGCCAGTTTCACTTTATCTAGATCGGTATAAGGCGTGGCATCAATAAAGTAGCGGTATCCCGTTGGCTTAGCCCCCTTTTTAGGGCGACCGCGACCCGCATAGACAGCCTCTTTAATGATGATTTTTGTGCAAAGCCAATGAGGTGACATTGGTTTGCAAAGTCATCCATTGCCTGCTCGGCATCCATTGCACAAGCAAACTCTTTTTTCATAAGTTGGCCCAGGGCTTTCAGCTCTTTGGCGGCATTTTTATCTAAGTTCTTGTAGAACGTGACTTCTTCGCTTGGTCGCTTGCTCGCTATGAACCAACAACCATTTTTGAGTGACCCCCCGGTGTCAGGATAGTTGTCCAGATATTGAATCGCCCTAAAATCCAGCAATGGAGGGCTAAAGGAGGACACTATGCCGAGATATTCCGAAGAAAGAAAAGCCGCTATCCTCAAGAAA